>CANQQS010000006.1 GCA_947626045.1 uncultured Clostridia bacterium
TCGGTGTAGCCGCCGTCAGCGAGGTTTACATAAAGCGAGTCCGCGTGACCGATAACAGTGTCAGCCCAGAAATACCATGGCGACACGCCTATTTTTTCGGATAAGTCGTAAATTCCGTAAATGGTGCCGCGCTTGTCCGAACCCGCTATAACCACTGTATCATCGACGTTCTGAACAGTGAACGCTTCCCATTTTCCTTCGATTTCGGAAACGTCGAGCTTGCCGCTTTCCGCGAGAGCGTCTATAGTATTGCTCTTGCCGAGAGTGCCTATCACAACGTCCGCGCCACTCAAATCAGCCGTTCTTGTGACGAGCATTCCCTGAACGTCCGTAACCGGCTCCATATCCTTCCAAACGAACGCACTAAGCTTGCCGCCCGCCGGTTTTGAAAGCTTTTTATCGAATTTGTAGCCGATATTCACGTTATCGGAACTGATTCCGTCAACCGCCTTTATCACTCCGGCAAGCGATTTGTCCGCGTTATACGCCGCGATATAGCAGTCCGCGTCCGCGTCAACGGGAGAGTCGAACGTGACCGTCATGCCGTCGGTGGTCTCACTTATTCCCGAACCTCCCGGCGGCATAGGGACGGTAATATCGTCTGTTTTCACGGTCGGCTTTTTGTCTGTGACCTTTTCAATATCGTTTACGAGATCGCCCGCCGCGCGTATAACTCCGGCGTAGTCGCTTTCGTCGATATGTATCACCGGCGTTTTGTCCGCGCTCACAAGCGTAACGCTTCCCGCCGCCGCTTCGGTCGAAACATAGCCCGACACTGCCGCCGCTTCCGTCGATTCAGTCGCTTCGTCCGCAAGCGCACACGGGACTGCCGCGCATACTATAGCCGCCGTCAGCGCCGCCGCAATAATTTTTTTCATTTTCCTTTCCTCCGTTCAATATGTATTATATCAATTATATACCGTATCGGTCGTAAATTCAATGTTTATTCGCACAATTCAACGAGCTTTTCCGCTATCATCGGCACATAAAATTCCTCGCAGCAAGCCACGTTCGGGTGCGAGCCGTTTCCGTTTATTATGTACTTTTTCATCTGCTCCGGATCGCGAGTGTCAAGCGTCGCATCGGTGAACATATCGACCACGCTCACGCCCCACTTTTCGCACATTTCAACAGTCAGATCGTGAAGCTGAGTTTGAATTTCAAAATCTCTCGCGCCCGATTTGTGAATTGTCACAAATACGATTTTTGTATTCTGCCACTTTTGGCGCATGGTATAGAGTATTTCCTCGAACGCGCCGCAGAAGGTCGAGTTGTCAAACGCGGTCGCGTCCGCGCCCTGTATCGTGCCTATCTTATCGAGTACGGTGTCGTAAGCGTCGTTTGTGTAGCCGTCGAACACCACAAAATCGGGTTCGTCAGCCGACGCGTTTTTCACCTGAGTTATAATATCATTGCTGCTCTTTATAACGGTCGCGCCGTTTTTCGAGTATTTTGTGAGATACATACTGTATTTGTTCGCGAGCAGATTCATAAACGCGTTATTCGGCGCGTTGTGTCCCTGCACTATGCTGTCGCCGAAAGCGTACACTGTTTTGAAGTTGAGCGGACTTTTTACATCGGGATCGACCGCGACTCCGTCGCCGATTATTGCCGCCGCTACGTTGTCGACCTCGACAGTTCCGTTGGGCTTCGCCGCGCGCACATACATTGAACCGATGTTGTTGGCGCAGCTTGAATAGAATGATACGTTCTTGATTTCCGCGCTCTTTCCCGCCGCGTTCGTTATTTTTATCGTAACCTTTTTCGATACGAAATCCGCCTCCGCGTCGATATGCATCCAATCGCCTATAAAGCCCGTATCGACATTTTGACCGTTCGCAAGGAAGGTCCTGCCCTCTTTATACTCAAGCCCTATCACATGACCCGCCGCGTTGCCGCCGCTGCCGGTTATGCCGTAGCTGATATTTCCCCCGTCAAACGACGGCGAAGTGTTGCCTATCGAGAACTGGCTGTTCCCGGCGGTACCCGTCGGAGCGAATTTTATATCGGCTTCGATTTTGACCTTCTTGCCCGTGCAGTCGATCTCGTCAAACGTAGTCCACGCTCCCGCCGTAGCGCCGGTTGACGCGTAGTGAAGCGTTCCGTTTTCGACCGTCGGCAGACTGCTGTCTTTACCGAGGCGCCACGCGCTTTGATTTACCGTATAGCTTTCAAAGTCCTCGTAATAATCGTACTGCGTCACCATGTTGAACACGAGAGTAAGCTCGGTGTTCTCCGTAAGAACCGCGCTCATATCCGATTTCGATTCGTCGAGCTGATACAAATTACGCTTGCCGTCGTCAGTCATTACCGCGAAATCCGCCGTCAGATCGACCGGCATCGTAAACTTGCCGCCGACATAATATTCACCGTCCAATTTGACCGGCTCTTTAAGCACATTTCCTTCCTCGTCAGTGAAATGGACCGTTACCGCGGCTTCCTTCTTTTCGGGTATTTCCGTGATAGCCGCCGCGAGAGGGGTCTGTTTATCGTCCCATATCATAGTTTTAAACGTTTCGCCCTGTTCGAGCTTAGGATACACATTCATAAATTCCGTTTCCGCCTGCACTTTCTTTTCCGATTTTGTCACGCTTTTCAACGCTCCGTCCGCGCCGTATACCGCTGTGTAAACGGCGATATCACGCTCCGTTTCGCTGCTCACCGTTACGCGGTCGTAAAACGGATAACACTCCACGCCTTCGGTAAAACTTATATCGCCCGCGTCCCGTGCGTATGAAGTAATTCCCGTCACCGCGCACAGAACTGCCGCGATAATAAATAATTTCCCTTTCATAAAGTTTCCTCCCTATTATATTTATAAGCGTATTATATAATAAAAAATAATATTTTTCTATCAAATTAGTATCAACTTGTTATAAAACCGTTTAAGTTTTCTCAAATTGTCTTGATTTAAACAAAAAAATAAGGTACAATTATTTGTAAGGAAAAGGAGGGACGGTCATGAACGCGCCTATATTTCAGCCGACAAAGGATTTCCAGTTCAGCTTTATCGAAAACAGCAAGCATTGGAATATGTACTATCACCACTACCACGACGGCTACGAGATTTATTTCCAGACCGCCGGAACACGCGAGATTTTTTTCGCGCATCAAAGCTATCTTCTCCGCCCCGGCACTGTCTGCATAATAACGCCGCACATACTCCACTCGACAAAAAACGCCGGCGAGGACCAATCCTACAGCCGGCATCTTTTAAACTTTAAAACGGAAATATTCCGCGAATTTCTGACAGAAAATGAAATAAACGGCTTTTTTAACGAGTTTTCGTCATGTATTTTCCAGCTTGACGCGGAGCAATGCGCCGTGCTTTCGGGATACCTCGAAAACATTCACACATACTGGGATATGCGATGGAGCGGCGTTGGGCGCGGGACGAAGCTTGCGTATATGGAGGCGTACCGCATAATGGACTATCTGCTGCGGCTGATACAAAACTCGGACAATATCTCAACGCTTTCCGACGTTCCCGTTATATCCGACTCCGAAATTTACACGGTCATTCAATACATAGAGGAGCATTACGCCGAAAACATAGAGCTTCGCGATATGCTGTCTCTCGCGCATATGAGCAGACCGACGTTTTACCGCGCGTTCAAGCAGATCACGGGCGACTCGTTCGGGCATTATCTGAACCGATTCAGAGCCGTAAAGGCACACGAGCTGATTTTGCAAAGCAAACTGCCGCTTGCCGAAATAGCCGCAAAAACGGGCTTCCCCTCGACCGCGCACATGACGCGCATCTTCCGCGAAATACACGGAGTATCGCCGTCGGAGTTCAGGCGGTCACATTAGTTTTTTCCGTTACAGCAGAAATCCTATAAGATATTTTACTTTAAAGAAAAGCGACGGATTTGCTTCTGCTACAGAAACATCCGCATCATAGAATACATTCAACCCGAATACTATACCGGATATTATAAAGCATGTCAAAATAACATTTATCAGTACCTGTTTCTGATTTTCGTTTTTGATATTGCCGTATTCCGCAAATACCGCAATAGAAGCGCTCAGCAGCAACAGCCATGAGAAATCACCGTAATATCTCGGTAATATGCCTGATGCCTGAACATCGGTAATGACTGTTATTATGCACAATATAACTGCACAGATACCGATTACGTAAGGGCGCATATCCCCGTAAGAATTATACCATTTCTTTTTCCATATTCCACGTATTCCCAATAACGTAACAGGCACCATAAAGAGCAATCCGCCGTGCATCGCTTCTGCAATCGTTTTCCCTTGGTACAATGTCTGAACGCCTGTAGTATTGACAAACGGAAAAATATTAGATATGCTAAAAGGCTGGAATAAATAATAAAACAATCCTGTAATATTCCTGTCCATCATTATTCCACGGTGGGTCATGTCATTTGTTGTCAGGTTATAGTTTGCTCCGAAATCAAAGGGCGACCCGAATCTGATGTAATTATAATACATAAGACCTATACCCACTATCAAAAACGGCAAGCATATTGCCGCTGTATTTTTTATACTTTTTTTGGAAAACAGCAATCTATCCTTAAAAACATTATTCCAAAATATTATAATTCCAAATACTGACGCGAACAAAAAATGCGGACGGCAGCCGGCAACAAGCGCCATACAGGCGGATCCCGCGGCGATGTGTCCGGTTCTAAGTTTAATATTACCGTTCTCGTCAACCGTTTCCGCCGAAATCCATAGCGACAGTCCGAATAAAACAAACATAAGCGCTGCGGCTATCGGTATGGAATATATATTCGGACGTTTTGCCATATACATTATGCCGCATGTATCACACATCATTATACTCATAAGCATAAATACGCCGAATGTTGTTTTCTTGAACCATTTTTTTGTGACGGCATAAAGAAGCGCAAGCACAGCCGCACTTACTAGGAAACAGCAAATAAACACTACAGCAATATTGTTCAAATTGCCGCCTGTGATTATCCTGTACGGCAAATAGAATAATATGACCGGCACAACGCCGAAATAAACATAATAATGACCATTATAATAAGCGTGATCCCACTCGTAGCCGGCTCCGTTTGACTGCCGCTCTCCCGGATCATAAGGATTATCCAATTCCATCAATTCTTTTGTGGGTTCTTTTTCAAGATATGCTTGTCCTTTGCAAAATGAATCCGCCAATTCCTGATACTGCAAAGGAGCTGAACCCATTCCGTCTGAATGTATATACCTCGGTTCTACAAAACATAATCCTAAAATTAAAATTGCCTGAACGATTAAAAAACCTATAACCACATATTTCTGCCACTTGATTTTTAAATCAAGTTTATGCTTATAAATAAACGACTTGGGGCGTATTACAAACAAAAGCATCATAACGCCCAAAACAAACAAAAATCGCAGTACAGAAAAGCATAACGGAACATGGGCGTTCAGTTTTACGTCGTTTAAAGTAAACTCTTCTCCGCTTGTAAATCCCGAAAGAGAAATTCTCAAATCCTCAGTTTTTCCGCCGAAATTGGTTTTTATATACTTGGTTTGCGTAAGTCCCGACACTATTTCCCTTTCAGGCGTGCTGATACCGTTAAAATTTGCCTCGTCTTTAGCCCATAATCTGACCTTGGTATACACAGCCGAATCACGTTCAAGACCGATGTATACATTCTTGAGATCAATATTTATATCATCCGCGGCAATTTCAACCGTTTCATTATCAGAGCGGTATCTTCCATCCGAAAGCTTTGAAGCGTTGCTGACCGTATATGTAATATTATCCGCTTTATTAAAAAACAAAGACTCAAACGTGCGGAAATTAAACAAAAAGACCTCCATGAACAAAGAAAGTATGAAAAAAACGCAAAAAGCGGTAATATATTTCTTTTTGCTTTCTTCTCCCTTAAGCGCCGCAGCGGCATCTTTTATTACTTTAAGAAATTTATTTTTCACTTCAATACGCCCCTTGAAAAATACGGTAATTTTGCTATTTATTTTCCTTCAGTCTTTTAAATTCCGCCTCGGTTTGATTAAGCCTGAATTCAAAATCATGCTTTGATCTCTGTCCTATCGTTGACAGTATAAGTCCCGAAAAATATGCCATGAGCGCCGCGATAACGGCAAATCCACACACTACAAGCGTCGGCATATTCGGCACAAGACCCGTTTTTATATATGTTATCAAAACAGGTATGAAAAATCCCGTCGCAAGTGCTAAAAGAACCGCGGCGATAATCGAAAAGAATTGCAGCGGTTTATAGTTTTTGTACATTTTGATTATCGTTTTTAAAACCTTTATCCCGTCGGAATATGTGTTGAGCTTCGACTCACTGCCTTCGGGTCTGTCTCTGTAATCTATAATCACATTTTCCACATACATATTCTTGTCAACCGCATGGATCGTCATTTCCGTTTCTATTTCAAACCCCTTCGACAGCACCGGAAACGTCTTTACAAAGTTATATCCGAATGCGCGGCAGCCCGTCATAACGTCCTTGATGTCACTTTTGAAAAGGCGGTTTATTGAGCTTCTTACCACAGAGTTTCCGAAATTGTGAAACCTGCGCTTATTTTCGGTAAAGTAAGTCGAGGACAGCCTATCGCCCACAACCATATCAACTTTTTTGTTAATCACCAAATCAGCCATTTCTCTTGCCGCGTCAGCCGGATAAGTATCGTCGCCGTCAACCATTATATAACATTCCGCATCAATTTCGCGGAACATTCTTCTTATGACATTGCCCTTACCCTGAACATACTCGCTTCTTACCACAGCTCCCGCTTTTTCCGCAATTTCAGCCGTGTTGTCGGTAGAGTTGTTGTCATATACGTAAACAACAGCCTCCGGCAGAACGCGCTTAAAATCCGTTACTACCTTTTCTATGGTTTTGCTTTCATTATAGCACGGTATAAGTACGGCAATTTTATCCATTATTGTTCTCCCTTTTTAAAGATTACGAGTTTGCTTGCAACATAATTCAAAACTATAACAAGCACGTTGGAAATTATTTTAAGCGGCAGCGCCGGATACGCGAGCATGTCCACTCCGACATGCATTATCGCGAAATCCATCACTCCTGTGGCTATTCTGCATCCGAAAAAGGTTATAATTTCATGAATAAGCGTTTTTATTGCCGTGGAACGACTTTCAAACACCCATATTTTATTCGTGACATACGCGGCGGTTACCGTGATAAACCACGAAACAATATTGCTTATATCATTTCCGCAGCCCAAAATATAATACAAAATATAATACGCCGCAATATTTATCACAGTTGTCACGCCGCCGAAAAAAATATATAAAATCGGCGCTTTGTATTTCTTAAATAATTCGATTATCATTTTATAACATCTATCCCGAATATTTCCCTGTCTGCAATCGCATAATCGCAAGTATTTCCAATCTTACATATTATACTATATTTCACCGTGCATTGCAAGAGAAAAATTCGTATTATTCGCCTTCCTCGGAGTCGGGTTCGTCAAATTCTTTGGAATGGCTTATTAATACGCGTTAAAGGAAATTTCGCTTATTGCAGCCTCCTTATATACAGGATTTGTTTCATAAACTTCTTCGATTACAATTCTTATTCGAGACGCCTGATATGTCATTCCAAATGGTATATACTCTTCAACCCCGCAGCCCAAATCCGATAGCTCAGCTTTCATTTCATCATTGCCATCTATAATAATTCTAATAACACGTACCCTGTAATTATTAAAATATTTTCTGTCATCTTTTGCAAAACCGTTGACAATCGTTATCCCACTGACGGGCTGTGGCGTATCCGCCGTAAACTCAACCCAATGACCTATAGGCATAAGACCGTCATCCTCACATACAGGGATCCATGCTGTTCGCACATCTCCGTCAACAAGATGCTCAGCGTAATATGTATCACTCGTTACTCCGTCACTGCTGCTTGCATGTTCCGATGAATACGAGCTTAAAGTAAATTGCGGCTGAGCAAGAACAGTGGGAACGGGGGTCGGTTCCGGTGTAGGTTCCGACATCGTAGAAAGGGGGTCTTCAACGGCAACTACTGTCGTCGTATCATCCTGATTAGTATGCGGATGTTGAGACGAAAAAAAAGCTGCAAAGCCGAAAGCACTTACTGTCAAAGCAAAAATGATAGCAACCAGTCCGATAATCAAAGTTTTTTTGTGCGAGCGTGCCTTATTGTGTGTCGTTGTTTTTAATTCTTTAATTGGAGCACCGCATACTATACAATATGTTTGATTTTCATAGACCCGGTTGCCACACTTTAAACATCTTTTTATATTTTCTTCTCCGCTGTGTTCTTCCCTGTCGTTAGACTTCTGATAATCGTTCGGTCTGTCACTGTTTGCGCTTTTTTTTACAATAGTGCCACACCTGGGGCAGAAATATGCGTCATTATCAATCTGCTCTTTACAAACTTTGCATATCATATTAACGTCCCCCTTGTTTATATTTATTTAAAATGCCGGATGTTTACTTTTATATTTTATTTGCCGGTCATATGCCGTTGTACCAGGAACTATATATGAAAAAATTCCGTCATCGCCATAATTCTCTTATATGTGTACTTCTTGCTGTACCGCTCTATGCGTTCAATATCTGATTCCTTTTGTGTCTGCTGGGGATTTGGGGTGCTTATCACCGGCTCAGGCGTATTAGATGTTACAGTCATACTATTCAATTTTTCTGAATTGATCGGATCGGCACTTGTCTCTTACGAAAAAAATTTATATACAATCAATATGACAAAGCAAAGCATAACCGCTATCCCCATCATAGTTCCAATGATGTATCTCATTTCTCCTTGTTTGTCTTGCTCTGTATCATCTTCGATCTCGGGCTTAATCAATCTATATCCACAGCTTCCGCAATATATCAATCTATCTGTTATCTCCGCTCCGCATTCCGGGCATCTTTGTACATCATGATATGTGGCATCCGCCACTTCTGCTGACGCGTCGGGCGCAGCACTATTACCAATATCATCCTGATTGTCGCGCGCCACTAACCCACCACATTCCGGGCAAAAAAAAGCATCCCTGTCAATCTGGGCGCCGCAATATTTACATCTCATACGTACTCGTCCTTCCAATTTGTTAATTGGTCTTTTCGACTCCCGCAATTATTATAAACTGCGGGAGTCGATAATAGCCTATTTCATTTGCTGAGCCAAATCACTGTCCAAGCCCTCGAAATTCTCTGCGAGCATCTTAAGTTGCTCGGCTATCTGATCCAAAAGTTGTGGGAATTGATTCATCGGTTCTTTATATTCGTTGTATGAAGCGAAGAAAGCATCCTGCGCTGCACCATCCCATCCTGCATCAAGATTGTCCACTTCTTGAGTAAGAGTATTAATTATACTTTTCATATCCTCTGATTTTGCCGAAAAGAATGTTGCTGCGTCACGCAGCTCCCCCGGCGTCATTTCAAAATCTGCCATTTTTTTACCTCCGTTCTTTCTCTTTATGCGTTGCCTGATATCTGGCTTCCCACTTGTGTATCAGCGTCTCTCATAGTGTTTGCGGCATTTTCAAGTCTCTCGGCAAACCCGACAAGAAGATCGGGAAATTGCATCAAATTCTGCTTACAAGTTTCAAACTGTTCATAAAAAGCATTCTTTGACGCTCCCGTCCATGTGCTGTCAACCTCCCCGAGCTTCTGCGACAACTCCGTTATTATGGTATCAATCGCATCAGCATTTGTCTTAAATGTGTTCGCAGCTGACTCCAGTTCGCTGTATGTAATTTTAATTACTTCAGCCATGTTCTCAACTTCCTTTCTTTTTAATTTTTATTTACAGTTCAACAGGCTAACGCCGTATGAACATGTATGCTACACTTCAAATTTTCAATGCATTCTCCATATCTATTGCTTCATCAGCAAGACTATCATATTCGTTTCTTGCTTCCTCAAGACATCCTTTAAGATGCTCGATAATCAATATATGCTTCTGCATATTCTGTTTCCAGCTCTCGTCATAAGAGTTAAAAAATGCGGTCGCGGCATCACTTTTCCATTCCGATGACTTTAGGGTTCCTATTGCCTTGTCAAGCCTTGAAATCATTCTGTTAAAATCATCAAGTGCTGATTCATATAAATCGATTGTCTCGTTAAGTGCATCAAAATCAACACGCAGCATATTTGCCATTACATATCCCTCCTACTCTGATAATTTTATCATATTAGCTGCTCGGTCGCAGGTTTAATTTGATGACATGAGCGTTGAAAGATTGGGGCTGAGTGATACGGCAAGCTTTTGTTCTTCTTCGGCATGCGCTGTATCGCCCTGTCTGCGATACATATCAGCCAGCGCCATATGAGCTTCGCCGGATTTTGGATCAAGCGTCAACACATATTCAGCCATCTCCTTAGCACGGACGTAGTTACCAAGTCTGTTATAGCAAAGCGCTCGATAGATAAATAAATCCGTACGCTCCGCGTAAACAGTCGAGTAGGAACGGAGTATTTTTTGCGCTTCCTCATACATACTCGTATCCTTTCCTCCGCTAAGTCGATTCAGAGCCTCCGCGCGCATGTATACGGCGGGGAAATAATATGGGCTCTGCGCTCCGTATTCAACAATCTCGTCCGCACATTTCGACGCCGCCTCATCATTTTTATCCGACTCGTATATATTCATAAGAAAATACCGTGACTCATCATCGAAATTTTCCTTATCGGCACGAATATCCTCAAGCATTTTTACCGCTTCGTCCTTTTTGCCGATGGCAAGATAAATCTTTGCTTTTTCCTTTATATAATCCCTGTGCGGATTATCCTTAATTTGTTCCTCGATAATTTGCAATGCTTCGTCAAACTTCTCCTGCTTCTCATACAAGAGAATCTTGTCAAATATAAAGCCGTCGTCATCAGGGAACAGTTTAAGTGCCGTTTCAAGCACAGTCTGCGCGCGTGTCCATTCCTCTGCCTGCGCAAGAAGAATAAACTTATAATGATAACCCTCAAATACATCGGGGTTCGTTTCAATCAAATCATCTAACGCCTGAACCGCCTGTTCCGTCCTTCCCGTATTAATATAAATTTCAGCCTTTCTAAGCTTTGCTTCGGGAACAAACGGATCTCTGACAATCGCTTTATTGTAATTTTTTATAGCCTCGTCATACTCGCCCTCCTGCTCAAAATACGTCGCAAGATTAAAGTAAACCTGGTATGTAGCGTAGCCGCATTTTATCGCTTTTGCATACATCTCTCGTCCTTCCATTGGATTGTCCGCCAGAAACGCGGTATTGCCCAGATGGAAATATGCCAGGCCGTTATTCTTATCAAGAAGAATTATTTTCTTGAAAGTCTTTGCCGCTTCCTCGTATTTCTCAAGCATTACGTAGGCTTCACCTTCTTTAAAATAAACATTGATATTTTTGGGATCCGCCTTTTCCGCTTTAAGATAACAGTCAAGCGCTTCCTCATATTTTTCGTTTTTATAGAGCGCCGCGCCCCGTGTTAAATATTCCTCCGCTTCCGTAAACTGTACCGTTTCTGCCATTATTTATACCATCCTTTCTTTGAATATTTTATTTTACCTCCGCCTGTTTCAGGCGTTCCATACCTACAAACCATTTGGGAATTTTCAGGCTTTTCACCGGTCTTTGCCTATCCATGAACCGCGTGTCGGGAACATAGACTCCCTTGCCCTTGACAAGGTAATATGTTTTATGTTCATCAACAGATGTAACTATATCCATATTCCAGCCGCGCATACTGTCTCCGACCAAATAACGATGTCGGGTATTGCACATATAGGTTATTTCCCCATTCTCCATTCCGAGACTGCATTTTTCCGCGTCATGGTGTTCTCCATAGCTTATACAAAAGCCCGCTATCCCAAACGCAAACAGTACTATTACAAGGAAAATCGACCCATACGTCAGTGCCTTGCTGCCAAGCCGGGCTATCCCGTGTCCTTTTTTGTTAAGAACTGCAAGCAGAATATATAGGGCTATCGATATAATTAATGCAATACGGTTTCCAATAACCTTGTTCCCTATATATTTGCGGAACATTTCATCGGAAAATTTAAAATCAATAGCCATATGCTCCAACACCTCTTAATTTCAACGAAGCGCCAGATGATCCTACGGTCCATGACAGCCGATTATGCGTGACGTCCCGTGGGCCCAACATCTGTATTCTTTTCATAGGCATAGCTGTAATCTGACTATTTTTGTCTTCAACGCCCTTTGGTATCAGTAAATTCAGACCGGATTCCGTATCGGACCACAATAAACCAAATGGCTGTCTTTTCACATTCTGCGTCGGCGACATCGGTCTTGTAAGTCCCGAATAATTAGAATTGAATACCGATTTTGCAATATTTTTTAACGTCATATTCTTGACAATATTATCATTTATCTTTTGCATCTCTTCCAACTTATCGGAAAACTTGAATGGATATGTAAATGTGTCCGAATAATCCTTTATGGTTTTATATATTTCATAATTCCTCACGAACTGAAAGCGTTTTGATGAATCTTTGACCATATGCTCCAAAACGTCAAGCGTTGAATTGGTTTTTTCATGTGTACCGTCTCCAATTAGAAAATTCCTCAATCCGTCATAATTATCCAGCGTTTTTAGACCTTCTTTAAACTGCTTCCATTCCGCGCCGAGTCCTTTTCCCGAAATCACGCCTCCCGCTTGTCGTATATAATTTATATTGTCCTTAATATCTCCGATAAACTTTCCGGTGTCATAAACATAATCTGCTGCATCAATTATGGTATATGCACCGTTTGCCACTTCACGTACCGCGTCGCCGTACTCCTCGCCGCCGATTGCATCACCGACTTCACCCATGATTCCCACAAACATATCACGGCCGCCCTTTTCGTCCTCACGGTCAGCTACAGCCTTATTACCTGTTTTCGTATACGAAATGTAAGCCTTGGCATCATAATACACGTCGCTTATGCCTTTGAATATTCCGAATCCGGCAAAAAACAATCCCAACGCGCTTGCCGGCGGGAATACCACTGTCACTGCGATTGACACCGCGAGCAGAACACCGTCAATCAAATAATTAACCATATATTTCCCGCCCTCGTCACAGTACCATCTTCTTATATCGTTTTTGACATTCCGTCCAAATTCGGTAATGCCCGCATAAAGTTCGCGTCCCACTCTTCCGTAGCGTCCGAAATAATTGCGTATCCACATTTCAATGCCCGCCACAATTCCATCAAAAAAGCTGATTTTAATGTTATTCTGCTTTTCAAATGTTTCACTTGACGTTTCAATCCTGTTGGCAACGCGCTTATCAACATCACGCGCCTTGTCTGCGTAATATTCGGCTTTGTCGGCAAATGCGCGGAGCGCGTTTTGTTTCTCCTCCAGGGACGATACCTTTCTCGAGATTTTCTGTCGGCATATACTAATATTATTCCTGTGACTTTCCGAAATGCGTCTCGTATGCGAGGCGATTTGTTCATAATCATCTATGCGTCTGCCTATCTTATCGGCAATTCTCCTCGCGTTATCTCCAACGGAATTAAGCTTTTTGAAATCTACTTGAAAAATCTCCATCCTTCAACCTCCGTTCGTATAATGTATTTGCTACATAATCTTTGCAGTCTCAATTATCAACCCAATAAATTTCGGCTCTCCCGCGCGACTCTCTCGGCTTCCTCTTCCGCCTCAATTTCCTTCCTCAATGCCGCTATTTCATTGTCAAGAGCATTGACAGCCGCTCTAATATCAGGATCTAATCCCTGTGACGGTTCCATGATCTCCTCAAGTCCGGATATGATTCTGTTTACTCTGTCGGATAGGAGCGCTTCGCCCAAATCCTTCTGCAACTCATCAATTTGTCTGTTGATATTTGAAATGTCATTGTAATCGTCCTGCAAATCATTACGGCAGCTCTC
Source organism: uncultured Clostridia bacterium (assembly GCA_947626045.1). Lineage (GTDB taxonomy): Bacteria > Bacillota > Clostridia > UBA1381 > UBA1381 > Hominilimicola. The sequence goes on from CANQQS010000006.1 coordinate 13,855, forward strand.
CGCTGTTTTTAAATCCTTCTTTCTTTGTTGTGCCGCCATTGTTACTCCCCCCCTCTCTTATCATCAAGCGTTAAATTATGCGTTTAACTGCTTTGATTTATGCTGCTGCCAACCTGGCTGTCCCACTCGTCATAGCTAAGCTTGATGTTTTCAAGATTATCCGCTATACTTCTCAGATTTTCTTCCTCATCCTTAAGCTGTGTTTTAAGCCGGACATACGTCTCTTCGAAGCTTTTTTTCCCTTCTCCCTCCCAGTCAACAAACAGTTTGTCTGTACCGGAAAAAATACGTTCGCGGGCATCTTCGTAAGTGCTTATTGAACTATGCAACTCAGCAATAGCTTGAGCAAATGCCTTTGTACTTACGCGCTCTACAGCCATGAAAAACCCTCCTTTATATAATTTTGCTATTCATTTTTCGATATAATGTCACATAAAATCATTTTTATTTTGTCATATTCGCCATTCCGGTATAAATATCCTTCACCAAGAAGTATCTGCTTCGGATAACGTCTTTGAAGTTGTATACTCGTTTCAAACAGCTTCATGTTTGCTATATCATCAAGCATAAACGCATAACGCTTGTCGCGCACGTTCTTTCGTATAATGGATGGACCGGAAACACTGGGCTGCGCATTTTCTATATTTGATAAAATTATGCATGCCTTATATTCATACAGTTCCTCCGTAACCGCATTAAATTTGCTGAGTAGCTCCGCATCCTTTGAGACAAACGCAAGTGTCTCAATATCCTCTATCACAATGAGCAGAAGCGGGCAGTCTTCAAGCCACTCGTCTCGTTCATCTTTGCTCATACCATCGGTTCTATCACGTCTGCGGCACAGCTCGCTGTATACGTCCTCCAATATCCATGATGCATCCATGCAATCGGTAGTATATCTCTCAACGAATCCCTCATCTTCATATTCGGACAAAGATTTACGTGCTCCATCAAATATATACGCTTTAGTCAGATTATCAAATATTGTCTCAGAAATGGTTCTAAGCACAAGCTTTGCCATATTTGTACGTCCACTCTTGGCTCTTCCCGCAATAGTTACAAGCCCGACGTTCCAAAGGTCAATATAAATGTAATCAACGAAGTTGAAGCTCATACCGACAGGTATGCGATACTTCTCACTATACAGTTCCGGCATATCCGCGAGCGTCTGTGACAACAGCATACGCTCCGGAACAATCGGGATTCTGCGTGCTTTTGCCACGCCATACATCTCATTCCTCATCTCAAGTATCTTCTTAAGCTCGCTGTTGCGTTCGCGCTCAGTATCTCCGGCAACGCACAATGCTGTCTGAAATTCAAGAATACGCTTGTCCACACTTATGAGCGCACGACCGGGCACATCCTTTGGTTCGATACGGCAGCGGTCAAACAAATTTGAATACTCTGACTTATCATTACACGACAACGCAATTCTTGCACCGAAATTTGTGAGTATTTTATAGCTTATCGAATTTGTCTGTGTGCCTGTCGCAATTACGTTTATTCCGGCTCCAATACCCTCTCGAGCTATCGAAAGCAGCGCAGAGTCCATATTTGCATACAACTCTCTAAACGCCACAACATTATCAATTATCAGAAAAATTTGCGGCAAATCATCAAATCCCGCCTCTGTATATGCCTTGTATGTTCCAACCATATTTGCAGAAAAGATATTCTGTCTGTGCATAATCTCCTTTTTTAACATGTTAAACAGATTTATAATTTTCTCTTCCTCATTTGCAAGCGCTGTGCCGCCAACAATTTTTGAATATTCCAATGACTTTAACGCCCTGTTTCCACAGTCAATTATATATACATTAACTTGTTTAGGAGTATATTTTATAGCAAGATTGCCAACAATAGTCTGAAGCATGGATGTTTTACCCGTTTGCGCGGAACCAATTATATACAGATTATTTTCTTGCAAATCAATCGTAAGCGGCTTTTGAAGCTGGTTATCAGGATCGTCATACAAGCCCAAAGTTACACACATTCCTCCAACATCTTCGTCATTAAGATCTGCGGAATATATCTCCTCAGGCAGCGGCGGAAGGCATATACTTACCAGCTTTTTGATATTGTTGTTTTCGCAGTAATCATATACGTAATCAACGATACCTTGTAACTGTGTTTTGGCGTTTTCATCCTGAATTTCTTCTTTATTTGAATATACAAGTTTACGCTTACCCCAGAAGTTTACTTCGTTTAGCTCAACTACATTTTTGCGTTCAAATCCGCCCGGTATCTTAACACCGCTGTATGCGGACTGCAGAAGCTCAAAAACCTCATTGTTGCCAACTTGAAGATATGCACGACCGGGCTCCACAATTTCAGCGGCAAGCGGAGTCTTTAACACCTCCTGGCTATCTTCTCGCGTCTGCACCTTCAGACACAGCTTAAATTTCGAGTTACTCCATATCTGTGCGTCTACTACACCTGTCGGCTTCTGAGTCGCAAGTATCAAATGTACGCCAAGACTTCTGCCTATTCTCGCAGCACTTATAAGTTCTCTCATAAATTCAGGCTGTTCCATTTTCAATTCTGCGAACTCATCCACAATAAGAATCAGATGCGGCAACGGGATTTTAGCCACGCCTCGCTTGTATAAGCGCATGTAGTCACTTATTTTATTCACATTTAATTCCGCAAACAATGTCTGACGTTTTCTAAGCTCTGCCTTAATAGAACGAAGAGAACGGTTTATTTCGCGTCCATCAATATTGGTAATAGAACCATTCAAATGCGGAAGCTTTTTAAACTGATTGACCATACCGCCACCCTTAAAGTCAATAATGACAAAACTGATTTCATATGGATGATACAGTGTGGCAACAGATAATATGTATGTCTGCATAATTTCACTTTTACCCGATCCTGTAGTTCCTGCAACAAGACCGTGCGGTCCATGAAAATCCTCATGCAAATCAAGATATACTACTTCATTGTTTGCCTTTACCCCAAGCGGCGCTCTAAGAGTATGCTCAATATCCGATTCGGCCCAATTTTTTGATAGGTTCAAATCATTAAGTGAATAAATATCGAGTAACTCAAATAGAGAAAGACTCTTTGTAAGTTCACCCTCAAGGCTTACTTTATCGGTATAAATTGGACTCATTCGCAGCGCAGCATTTTGCATCAGCGTATCGCTAAGCTTTTTGTATGTAAAATACGATACATTATTGCTCGCACTGCTGTCATAAATCATACCTTCATCCTTATTGCTTTCCAAACGTATAATTTGCGTACAGTTAAGCGGCAGCTGCTCATGGTGATTTACAAAGAAAACAAATGTAAACCCGAGCTGTGCAGCACGATCTGCGTATTTAAAGAGCGGGTGTTTTATGATAGATTTATTGTCAAATACGAATACGACAAAATGAGGGATAGGTTTTGTGTCTTTATTTCTGCCAATCGTTTCTTCTCTCTCTCCCAGTGTTGAATAAAGATATTCAAAAATTGCCGATTCACTTTCGGAGTCGCAGACAATATTGCGAATACCAAGCTGCTCATTTTCAAAATGTCTCATCCATCTGACCCATCGGAAAGTCTTACGCATCTGCGGCGGTAATATAAGAACGCAGTTTACATCCTCATAAAACTGTCTCACCGTTATGTCCAGCAAGAGAATTTTAAAAATGTCATATAACTTTGAGCTTATACCTATAATGCCAAGAACATTATCCCTTGCAAGATTAGCTATGATGGGAGCATCGTTTATCGTTTCGTATTTCTTAGCTATTTTTTCGGGCAAACCTGCAAGCTCGTCTTCATCGCTAAAATCCCGTGGCTTAAACTTAATAGGGTTACTTGAAGGACGCACCCCCGAACCCACACGCACATCAAGAAAATCCTCATCCATTACAATTCGGTCGAACAGATCCTTATCAAAATTATTGATTGCCTCATAATTTTTATCCGAAGTTCTGTATTTGTTCCTTAGCAACACATATTCTGTACGTCTTTTCTCTATAATCTCATTTTCTTTTTCTCTGATATAATCCAGATAATTTTCTGTGCGCTTCTCTAAATCCTGCTTATATTTACGCTTCTTTGCAATATAGCCGGCAATAGAAGAAAGTATTGTTATTCCCATTGTGCAGGCACTATATATCACAAACGAACTTCCTGTGGGATTCATCATACCGCGAACCAGAATCATTACCATAAGCATTGCAAGTGACGGACCTATAAGCAGCAAAAGATTTCCCCCTCCGTCATTTGGCTTGCTGCCGGGAGGTAATACTTCGATTGCATCCTGAGAAAATATGTAACCGTTACGTGTACTACGGTTAAACTTCGGATAATCCAGTGAACTTTTTGACTCTGCAACAGAATTAACTTCAACATCATTCACCTTAATATTAGACAGAATGTCCATATACATATGATTATTCTTTATGAAAAACATACATCCCGCAAACGCAAGAAACGAATAATCACTAAGTTTAGCACGCTTTTCTGCCTTAACTCCATCAATATAAATACCATATCTTGTATTATTGTCATAAGCATATATTGTGCCATCTTCATTCCGTACCGTGATATAATCGTCACGAATAAGAGAATCATGTATTTCTATATTGCAGCCGTCGCTTCCGCCAATCGTTATTTCCTGAATTTTTGAGAGATCAACAACCTTATCATACTTTCTCTCAATACAATCAAAATCTATAAAAATTTCTATGCGAAATAATTCCGCTCCACTGTCGGCATACTTAAGCTGCGCACTATCACCATTTCGCAGGGATACCTTACTTGATTTTAATATGCCGTCACGAATAAAGTACGCATTATCATCCGTAGTGATATTCCAACAGCCATCTGAATATACACACTGAATATCAAAATCACAGAAAAAATTACTGCGCTCAAAACGCATATCGCCCTCATTCAGGGTTGTAATTCTCACACTATTTTTTTCTTTGGTATTAACAATATACTCTCGATAAATATTCTTTCCGAAAACTGTAATCTTGTACTGATCATTTTCCATGTTGACCGTCCTCCTACAGAATATGTATTATACTTCCATTTCGTAGTCCGTAATCCTTAAGCGTATGTATACCTCGGATAAGCGCTGTAGGATTTTCACACTTAAGACAGCATTTCGACAAATCTGATGTGTCAAAATCAAGATTATATGTATTGTTAAGAGCAATCACCAATTCATTGCACGTGATATTAATCGGCACCTCTACATCTATCGAATATTTACTCTTATGGATAAAGACTCTTAAAATAATTTTGTCCGTCTTCATCAAAACTCCCACCTTGTCCTATTCCAGATTTATACGAGCCGCTAAAAATTCAGTTCAATGTAATCACTGAATTCCTTACTGCGGACAATATCATCGCAAACATTGTCACCCGTAAAGAATTTAAAAAAAGCCCTAGGAACACATTTATTTCTCATATATTCCTCTGTGAAACAGATGCGCAGCGACTCATCATACATATTACATAAAAATGCAAAATTATTGCCGCCTTTATAATCCACTGTAGACATAAACTTGTCTATTTTTCTGACAGACATTATATCCTGTCTGACAATAATCAAATTTATATCGGCTTGCCGCATAAAACCACACAAATTATCAGAGAATGTCGATGAGGCGTCAAACACAATATAATCATAAAGCATTGATTTTTTCGCCATTATCGCCACTCGTACAAAATCCTCAAATCTATAGCCCGCGGTCAGCAATGAGCCTTCAACCGGACGGATATAATAAAATCCATTTTTGTTCAAATATCTTGAAAACTGTGCCTTGTTCAATTCAATACTGCTCAATATCACATCACGGAAATCACTCTCCATATGTGTCTCATCTCCAAGGACAGCATCGTAATTCTGAATATCATCTACGCTTATGTATAGTACTTCTTTCCCTTCGGACGCAAGAACCTTTGCTAACGCCAGCGAGATTGTGGTTTTTCCGCATCCACCGAGCGGAGAATATACCAAAATAATATTTGGCTTGCGTTCCGCGCTTAATTTTGTTTTTATGGCTGTGTTAAGATTCCTGAATACATATTCATATATATCGTCTGCACCGATGTATTTATATATACCTCCGCGTGAGCTCTCTGCCTCCGTTTCGCACAGATAAAAAACATTCCAAATGTTATGCTTTAATAGCTGCTCCGTATACATATTTCTATTTATCAAAACAATATCTATATTTCTTGGAGTTGAAAGATACTGTGCTAAGCTTTCAGCTCTTGTAATCACAGTAATTTCCAGCTTTTCTCTGCCAAGCTTATTTACGAAATATTCTATCAGTGGCTCTATATATGTCTGATCAGCGTCAACTATTGTAATGTTTACCTTATTCATGCAAATCCCCTCTATATACAGCAAGGTCACTCTACTGCAAATTTCAAATTCGCAATAGCAATCTCATCACCTTTATGGAACTCAGTAAAGACATTGGCATCTATTCTCATATTATTTACATAGGTACCATATTCACTTCCATAATCTATAATATACATTCTTCTTCCTTCAATCAGCAGTTTGCAGTGAATATCGCTTATTCTCGGATTGTCTGAAAAATCTGCATCTATTCCCGTTCCGCCGCGACCTATACAAAAGTTATTCTTATTTACTTCAATATCGCGATCCGCATTTAACGATCTCAGATATAGTTTTGTAGCTGCCATATGTTTTAGGTCTTTTGAATCCGACAAGTGTAATTTATCAGAATCCTTTTTTTTGAAAAATCCCTTGAAAAAATTTTTCCCGAATTTTATTTCTGCGTCTTCATCAAACTCCTCAACATTCATATCTATGTCGTCGTCATCCTTTTGCATATTGAGTATACCTTCCGAACTATCATCGGATACAATTAAATCCAGATTTTCATTTTTTCCAAAATGGCGGTTAATAATTTTTATAAGCTGATTTCGATCATCATTATTCAAATTGACAGCAAGACGTACCACTATCCCTATAAGTCCCTTGCGAATACTGTCATAATCCTCAGCCTTCGTCAGCTTATACAGTGGTAGACATATCATTTTTACAGAATTATCATAAAGATTAATAAAAATTCTATTTTCATTAATCTCAAGGTTCTCTGCCTTCAAAAATCCATTATCTTTTATTTTTGATATGATTGACAGAATCTTATATAACATTTCATCCCACATACTATATGAAGCGTTTGCCATATGTTCTGCAAATGTGCGATAAATGCTTACGTTATAGCTTAGTCTAATATTGCCGTTCTGCACTGTCTTTGAACAACTCAGCACACCTATAAAGCGTTGCTTATATTCAAGCACCCTAAGACCAACCTCATAATAAAAGCTCGGATCCTTTATTATATAATCAATGTACCCGTTATCCGTATTCTCTAAAACGCTGTTGTAATACACAATTTCACCTTCTCAATTTGCATATTGTGACATTCTATTTCTTATCAGCAAACAAAAGCGCAATATTTGACAACAATAGCATTACCGCTATAATTATCGCTCCCATTTCGAAACAAATGCCAAACGTCAGCAATGCAATAACCGCCACAACAAATAGAAGCGTTTCTATCGGATCCATATTGACCGCACCCGATAATTTCCTCCCCGATACTCCAAATAATATTATCGCCACACCAAATATAGCTGCAGCAACAAATAAAATTACGGTGCTCAACATTCCGATATTCGAATGATAGTTCTGTATATAATTGTTAAGAATACTCAAGCTTATGCCTGCACATAAAGCGGTAAGTGATGACAGTCCTATTAACCTAAGCGAATCTGTCATAGAGCTTTTTTTTGCTTCTTTTCTTACCCTGCCTAAATTTAGTCCATTAAGATTACATACCCTCTCAAACGCATCCAAAAATCTCTGATTCACTCCGGAGCCGTCCTCCATAAGATTTTTGTATATCGTAGCCATTCCCTGACTACTACCTCTTGCCTTTATCAGGTATGGCAGCATTGTTGAGCGTCTCAAGTCGCTTTCAGTTATTCTCAGGTAATTTCCCTTAAAAGCCGCAAACAGAGCATTGGTATCAAATTGCATAGTTTCCGCACGTATAGCATTAATTATCATGTCATCTACTGTGGTACGTCCCAACTTCATCTTGGTACATCCCTGCAGCTGCTTCATTATATGACTACGTTCTTCCTTGCTGAACTCCTGTGATGAAAGCACATTCTTGATTATTTTGTTGTAAACAGGATCACCCGGTATGTCGCTGCTCTTAAGCGAACGCGCCAAGCTCTCCAGTTCGCATAAAGTATTGCATTTTTCTAATCCATAGACCTTTAAATCACTATAGCTATCGTCACGACGCCATGATGTCACTGAAAAAAACTGCCAAAATGCAGACTTTGCCATATCCTCATATTGGCTAATTAATTCAGCATCCATCACACTGTCACACAGCTTATATACAGTATCTTTATACTTTTTGTACACCTCCGGACGACACTGTTCCTTGCACAGCTGAGTAAATAAGTCAATCAGCCGCTGCAATGAAGCATTTTTTAACTCATCATCATAACCTGAACCGAATATATTCTTTATATCTACCAGTATATCAAAGTCTGATGCCTCATTTGGTACGAAATACTGCTCATAATATTTCTTCAAATCGTCAGGGTTTAACGAAAGCTCTATATCATTCAGTTCTTTATAAAGCTTCGGGATTTTTTTCTTCAAGTCCGAAAACGCTTTGTATCCTTCATATGTGCCATTAAAATACATATTTTTTAACATATGAACATATACGCCACGCTGTGTGCTATCACTGACCGCATTTTCAAACGCAGAATGAATATCTTTAGATCTAACAATATCATTTTCCACTTTTCCCAGAAATTCACTTTTCCCTTGTTCAAGAGCCATAGTTACAATATTGTTATATATCTCCGGTGACGTTTTTTGCATAGCGCAAAATGCCGCAAATTTTTTCTCACTGAAATCATTTACGTAATGACTGAAATTACACATTTCAATCGCCGATTTAAATGCCGGATTCTTTGTCTTTTTATATCTTGCGGTAAGTTGTTCATAATGATTTGCAGACATCTTTCCACCACTGTTCACATAAAGAATTACCAGCATTGCAAGATAGTCTTCGTTTATACCAACTCTTGTATCTTTAAGTGCATTTGTCATTGCCTTGAACAGCTCGTCTTCTGCAAATGAAACATTTATATTATTCTTTACACAAGCATATATGTATGCGGCAACTAAGTCATCCCATTGAAAATTGTTAATTCTTCCGGTCTGATATACAAAATCTTCTATATCTTTCTGAAAAGCCGAATTAGATGCGTTGGCAATAAAGGTACCTGCCACATCCTTTTCCGGAATCAGCATATTCGCAGGCCAACTCCATTCTCCCGTATCAAGATTAAAGTAATAGTCGTTTGGCGTCGTGTTGGTAAATAAAACAGACATACCCTCAAGCTTCGGATGTTCAAAGCTTGCAAAGGATGTATTGAATCTTACAACACACGGAACAAAAGACATTACAGCCGACATAATTTCCTGTGAAAGCTTGTACAATTCATCCAGACTCTTATTGACAACTATTTTAAGAGCCCTTTTGTGATCATTCTTTCTCATGGCGGCGCTAAGTATCAGAATAATCAACTGCTCCATTTTGGCTGATGTAATCGAATATCTGTGGCATACGTCACGAACAGCGATTTGATTCGACTGTGGCAGTGAATCAAGTACTGGAGGCTTATCCGTAACCTCATTGTAAAATTCAGATATACATAAAAATTCCGTTGGTTTGGATAATGCGGAAATGTAATCACTATCATTTACAACATATGCCTGCGCCAAAATATTGCCGCGTCCCGTTTGATCTATAAGCTTTTTTGCTTTTGCCGCACAAAGATGCTTATTTGCATGCCATACCGTATAAATATCCTCAGGTGTTTTTCTGCTTTTATCAAGCAAGCTGTCAACGATACAGTTGAACTGATAGATACAGTTTTTTTCAACTTCGCTGCTAAACTTTTCCGATGTTCTGGACTGCCATCCGGCACCCAACTCCGCTCCGCCCATGCGGGTGTATAATATTTGCTCTACCTTCATAAGACAACCCTCATTTATTAACGTACTTTACATATTTTACCAAAGCTATTAATCAATCAGACCCCATTCCTTAAGAATCCAGAAAAATGGCTCCTCAATTCTGAATGGGATTGGATCCGATACCGGCGTCCAAGACACTCCCGTACCATCCGATATTTCCGTCACATCACAACCAAGCGCCGAAACAGCAAAATATCCGTAATGCGTGAAGTTATTGATTATCGTCGTATGCAGTGCCGGGAACTGCGTCATTACAACACTGGTAATATCGGCATTTACATTTTTATACTCATCTTCGTTGAAGCTTTTATTTGCAGTCTGTGTCAAATCCTGACGCACATGACTTTGATACGGAATCAATGGTTCGCCAATGCTATCAGTCAGACTCATAAGCACATCACTTTTTGAAATAACCGCCGCAAGCGGAACAGAAGACTTTTCACTGCTCACTCCCATAAATGCACTGTGTATAGCAGAAAGAACTGTCGTTGGAGACGCTTTTACTTCATCGGCACTCATTTGCACAGTAGTGTTCTCTAATGCCGCATGCAGTCCCTTAAACTGACCCGGATCAATGAGCATCATAATGCTATGGGAATTTTTTATAAATTTTCCGTATGTAACCACATAATCCGCATCGGCACAAGCCTCACCCGCAATGTCATAAGTGACAAGCGTTATATTTCTTTGATTCTTTTGAACTGTAAAATATATTGGCGGAACAAACCGGACCACTGTACCAACCGGCAACGGATAACCCTTCTTTATGATGTGCTGCTTCCTAAATTCAGTGGCTTCTTTACTGTAAATTATCGAGCATCCCACTTTATCCAAATCCGCTTCAAGATTATCAACCAACTGCGATAAGTACACTGTTTTTCCCGATGAAGTTATACCTATTACCGACATAAATTTTATCTCATTTTTTCCGTAAAAGCGCGGCAACAAATTATGGCAATACGGACATATTCTCTTATCTGTCTTTTTACCCGCTTTGTCCTTTATTGCTTCGAGGAAACCGTCAGAATCGTATAATTCCTCTATCGCGTCTGATATATCAATTACAGGTCTCTGGCAGTATTCATCATTCTCATAATTTGAATCTCCTACCATCTCTCTCCAGAAATTCTGATATGTTTTGTCAGGCTGTATGAGATATTTACTTGCATTTTCAATCAGCGTTTGAAGATTTCTTTTTTTCATCTCATCGTCTTCACGCTCATATTCCATTGTCTTTTGATTAATAAATTCCTCAGAAAAACCTGTTTCGCATCTAAATGCAACATTACGATGAGAAAATTCCTCAAAACAATATGGACATTTTATATGTTCCCATAATGATTCGTCAGTCTTGTATGTTTTTGCTCTTGATATAACGTTTATACCTGACTGATTATTTTTTCCCTTACCCATATTCCAGAAAGCCATTACCATAAATCCCCCTAAATCCTTTTTTGCTTAACGTTATAGTATTGTCCATATTCTCCGACGGCAATAACACTAATATCTTGTTTGCCTATGTGGACAGAAAATGAATTTTCAATCATTTGTCTTGTAATAGGATATTTTACACCAACGCCGCTAATTCTGTAAAAGAGAGCGCCATCGGCACAGTTTTTAGTTGAAAAGCTTATAGTCGCACGCCTATCACCCATAAACAGCAGAGATTTTTTGATTGCTACCGTGTAATTTATCAATATCGGTATCACTGAGTTCCCTTCGCTGAAATCTGTACGATATATGTATATATCACCATTAACAATACGATACGTCTGTACCGTTACACGAGTTGGTACAAGCAACGCATCTCTGCACACAAATTTACCGCCGGCGCCACGGAATTCAGCATTTGAGAGTACCCTGACTTTTGTATTCTCGTCAGTAAATGTCAGCATTTTCGGGTCTGACACAGATTTATCCACATTGCTAAAATACCTTTCAACAGCCATTGTGTCAACCGCATCGGTAAATAACAAAATATATCCATCGGCATTTGCACCCATCCAATTTACCACCTTTGCGTATGGACTAGATGCATCCGGAGCAAAGTTGATATTTCGTATTTTACTATTATTATCAGCAGGTAAAAATTTTATCATTGCGCTCCTCCAAAAATATCATCAAGCGAACTGATTTCATAAATCACAAGATTTTCAATGCAGTCGCTCTTTTCCAAGTCGTACACCATATTTGAACCGCCACCGGCCAGCCGTTTTACGAAATCTGCTTTTGGATTTCCAAGATATGTCTGAAAAACTGCCGTGGCTCCGGTTCCGGAAGCGAGATTAAGCCTTCGGCTCTCTTCAATTCTATTATTCAGCGCCCCTTCAATAATCTCATTTCTTCTTGCATAATCATCACCAAAAGCTTTAAGGCGCTCTAAAAGCTCTCCTTCGAAATAAAGTCTATACTGCTCTATGCGTTTCACCATGACAGTAAAGAAATTATATAATGCATCAAGGAACTGCTCCGGCGTAAAATCAACATTCATCAGCAGGTAAAATTCATCCTTATGCTCAGAAATATAGTTTTTCACTATATCATCATAGAATTCTTCTATACTCGAATACAGTCTTGAATTTGTGATGACAAGCGCACGCATTAATACATTTTCGTTCCATTCAATCATCTTGTAGAAGTCCTCAGATTGCTTATATAAATGTTCAATAGACTTTCTGTATATGGGCTTTGCTCGTTCTGAATTATACCATAAACGCATTTGATTCTTTCCAAGCATAGCAGCACGTTCCAATAATCCAATCCGTGGTCCGCCTATCAAAGGTACATCACCGCGTTCTGTGACAGCGAGTGCCTCCTCACTGTTGAAGCAGGTTCGCATCTCCTTATAATTAAACTTCGTTTTTAAATATCTGTTAAGCTCTTTTGCAAACTCTTCTTCTTTTGTTTCCTGAAAAACAACATCAACATAATAAAGCTTAAAGAATGCCGACCACTGGTTCATAGTGGCGCGATCCAGCATTTCCGTCGTAATGCTTCCAACATTCCTAAGTCGTTCTTCCTCACCCGGTACCCATGCCATATATGACAGAATATCTGACGCCGGCATTCTATTTTCTATATGCCTATTAAAATAATCATCAAAAAAAGTAAATTCCGAGCTGTTGAACGCCTTATGCAAATCCTCACTTACAGAAATATCTTTCATTGCTGTCAACAGGCTTTTATACGTAGCTATCGCAATCTCTCTGCACGGTTTCTCCACCAATTTATATGAAACTGTTCTTATTGAATTTTTCTTATTCAAAAGCTCAAATTGTTCGTTTCGGCGCATTTCGCGTATACTAAAATTATTTTTTAGCAACAAAATATCACTTATTGCCCGATAATTTTCTTCTATACGACTATCACTTATTATAGTTCCGTCGCACAAATAATTGCTCAAAATATAGATTTGTCTAAATCCATTGGCAGAAAAAAATTGTTCTTTTTCTCTGTTTATACCGTTTATAATCGATTCAGCATTTTCGTCATTTTCCCTGTTTGACTGGTCAATCATCATATACAGGTTTTTCCATATCTCTAATCCACTAAGGGTATTAACCGGTTTTATAATTTCATGCAATACCTCTAAATCGTACATATCCTCCCCGGACATAACAAATTCGATGAAGATGCGCCGTTTTTGCTCAAAAACGCCCTCCATGGTTTTTAACAGTCTGTTTCTAATGCATGTGTCGATTACTTCTTGTAATGAACCTTCGACATCACAGCTGTTTTCGTCCGCCTCTGAGTTCTTAAGCAGCACTGCATCAAAGCCCTCATAATCTATTGGAATAAGAATTTCCTCTATATAATTACCATTCTTCCAATTATTTTTTAATGTTTTTAGCAGATACTCTCTGTTTTCGTATGCACTTTCACCAACGTACACTAAAATAACAGGACTCACCGACATATTTGCGTTATTAAGCAAGTCCCATCCTTTTTCAATAAGCTTCGCTGACTTCTTTATTAATTCCTGAACCGACTCCATATGCTTTCCACCACAAAATTCCTTAGATTTTTTATATCTGAACCGTCACAAATTCCTGCCATATGACAATCGCCATAACGGATATGAGCGGAACGGAGTAATCTCAATTCCGCTCATATATACTCTGATTTATCAAAAGAATACGTTTTCTTTATTATCCCTTATAAATTTCCTTAGCGACTGCTTCCAATCTCCAAGAAATGCTTTTATTTCTTCCTTTGTATTTCCATACTGCTCAGCCTCATCAAGATACTCCTGTAAACGTTCAACATTGTAGAATGCTTCAATTTTTTCGGCAGTTTCTATCAAACTTTGCGGTATCACCTGATCCAGAACCGCCGTCGTTTCCGCCTCGATACGCTTTCTGAGTCTTATATCATTCATCGTGGCAAACTCAATGGCTGCCTGGTATATCGGAATTTTATGAAATTCCTTTGTCGAACTTGTAAACTGCTTTTCCTCCGGCAATCCATTCTGCTCATATACATATTTGAAAATATTACCATTTGTCTTAATAATTCCGGCATAAAGAGCCTGCATAAACAGTTCCATGTTCTTTGCCTTCTCACCCTGAGACTCACCCATAAGCTTACTCATCAGAGCGGTCATATCTTTATGTGTATGAACGGTATGCTTAAGAATCTCGCCAATCTTTGTAAACTTCACAAGAACATCCAAATTCGCATTGTCGCGCCGTCTCGGGTCGATGCCTGACGGCAGCGCTACTCTCTGCATTCCTGTGCTGTTTTTAACAAAATCGGCAACCATCCTTTCAAGCTGTGTAATTACAGCCAATCTCTGTACTTCCGATTCTGCAGCTTTTGCCTCAAGAGACTCGCAATCTAATGATTCTACCATTGGAATTTCAATCGTTTCGTCAATATCCTTTACTATAATTCCCTTCTCCTTGGCATATTCATAAGCTTCCTTTATTGTATCAATGCGGCTACGATCCAGTCTCTCCGGCTCATAGCTATCCACAATACATGTGGCCGGTATGGGTGAAGGCAAATATGTTCTCCACTGCAGCTTTCCTTTCTCGTAAAGATGGACACCGGCAGAACCCGCTCTTTTATATGTTTTTTCCAAGTCACGAAGCGAACGATACGCGTACATCGGAACTCCAGTATAGAACCACATCATGGAGATTCTGTCTCTTATCGCCGTACTTCTTATTGACATGTGCATTCCATGGTCGTCACGATATTTTTCGGCTGCTTTTTCTATCAACGATTCGCTCTCCGGTACTGACAATACACACTGAATAGGCGCATTGTCCTGTATGTTAAACATCGCGCTGTCAGCATAAAATGCCGGTGTTGCATTACTTACAAGTCCCTCGCCTATAACATTGTTTGCTATAAGACCTATAAGATTTTCTCCGTCGGTATTGTACTTCTGTCGGAGATATGTAATCATGCTCTTATCTATAGCTTCCCGGAACTTGCCGGTTATAAATGATGAGATAAGCATGGCAATTATGCCTTCCTTACCAGACATCCACTTATCAACATTTTTCGGCTCGGTAATAAGCCCTGCAAAGTCAACCATTGCCTGTTCCGCGGTTATATTTCCGTGCTGGTCTCTAGTCAAAACCTTTTTTATTTCATCATCAAGAGTATCCTTAATGCCATCAAGTTCGACTATGTTCCAAACGTACTGCTTTCCGGTATCGTGATGAAGTCCACTGACAAACAATTTGCGGTTTTCATCAAAGGTTTCCTTTATATTATCAAGCACCATTATCAGCTGACTAAAATATGCACTATAAAGAGTCTTAAGCTTTGATCTGATATTTGTAATCAAATCCTCCATAATACTAAGCCGTTCCAGATTATGAAGATGGTTTATCCAGTTTATTGACTCTTCTACATATTTCTTCTTTCTTGTATTTAACAGCGGATTAAGTGAACCCGTGTTGTAGAATTCATCCTTTGCCTTGTTAAGCTCCTGTTCTCTGAGATTCCTCTGTATCTGTTCACTCTGAATACGCTCCTGAACCTCCTTTAGTACTCCTGCAAGCACATTGTCGACAGCAAGCTGATTATCATGCCTAAGCATATTCTTTGCATAATATGGTCCTTTTTGAGCATCACGCGTCTCTATAATCAGTTCCTTAAAGACACGTCCTATAACAGAGTCAGGATTCTGAGGTATATCCCATCGTCCTTCCGGCAAACTTCTTGTAAGTTTGTCATAATTTTCCTTCATTTTTCCGCTTGATGTATCATACCACGCATTAAGACGATTTACCAGCGGGGCGTTACCTTGTTTCAGCTGTGCCGCAGGCATATCGGGCACTGTTGGAGGCATAACGCCATTTAACAATTCTCTTTCCAAATCTATAAAGCTCAAACCCGTTACTTCAGCAAAATTGCGAACATTTGCCTCGCTCGGCGTCTTTCTATAGTAATCAAAATAGCTGAACAAGCCTGTTGCAAGGTACGTCGCAATTTCACGATACGGAATAATCGCGCTTGATGCACCCATGATATTGTAGCGATAGTTTGCGCCATATTGCTTCGGAACAGCGCCTCTGAGTGTAACAAGATTTGCTACAAGACCTTTAAGTGTCAGTTCATTTGATACGCTGCCGTTTGAACCATGCACATTCGCGTCATTTGTCGAATCTTTATATCTTGCCACATAATTCAACGCATATTCGCTGACAGCGTTCATAATATAACTGTACGCATTTACCGGCGTTGAACCGTCTATTTCCGTTGTTGACACCAAATGGCACTCATTAACCGGCGGGTTATCACTATGAACTTTAAAATTACCATAATCCTGCTCAAAAAAATCGTTTCCATCCTTAAGATTCATAAGATAATCGAGTTCTTTCATAGCGGCATATCCGTTTTCCTGTATATACTGCGTATGTGCAAGGTCATTGGGGAAACCGGGCGCATTCAGATTTACATCCGGCAGAAAGAAGAAGCCCATAACGCTCGTCATATCAAGCCAACCATTATCCGCAAGCGCCTGCTGCACAATATAACACGTATCAATAAAGCATCCGCTTCCCGTACCGCCGGAAATGCCGGAGAATATATGAACGTAAACATTCGGATTCGCCAATCCTACCATTGCGGTTCTTAAAATATTCTCTATACGCGTCTTAAGTTCATACGCTTTTTTAATAATGAGAAAACGTCCTATTTCACGTACACCGCACGCTCCGTCCTTTGCCATATCTACATGTATTTTATCATGATCAAACCACTGAAGGGTGAAGTCGCTGTCCAATGAATGTTTATTGTTAAGCGTTTGAACAATATTACTTACACCAATGCCAAGGTATTCCGGCGTTGTAATCCGCGCATATCCTTCACCATCACAACTTGTCTTATCAGAATCTATCGCCAAAAATTTTATTCTGTTATACAGCGGCTCCTCGCCCGGTTTATCCGCGTTGTCAGGAATGAGTCTCGTATAAACAGCGTTTTTAAATGTTTTCAGCGCCGATACACCTGTACCGCCTATACCAATAGCAAGAGTTACTGAATTATTATCCTGATATACCTTTTCCATGTCAGCAACAATTCCGCCGTTGGGTCCGATTTTAAGTGAACTGTAAATCATTAAATTTTCCTCCCTAATTAGTTATTTTATATATGTGCTACATAATTTCAATACATTGATTAAATATACGTTATATTAGCACCTGACAAGAAATCTTCTGAACTGCTTATTGTAACAGTCATGCCAAGCGCAATATCTATTTTCTTAACAGGAGCAGATCTGTCGGGCGAAAGCGAACAATAGAACGGACGCTTTGATTCGTAAATAATATATCCCGAATTCTTCGGCTTAAATACGCCGTCCAATCCTACTTCCATCGCCGCCGCGTCAAGCCGTCTTATTGGCTGCTTGCCTCTGTATGGCTCGTGAATCTGTTTATTATAAGAGATGTTGTTTTGCTTGTCATATATCTGAAGCATTATTTTTCCATAATATCTCATTCTTGCAATTTTTATCGCAAATACCGCAAGTACACCTAAAATAAGAAGCACGATTATTGCTACTATGATTATAGTAATTTTCGCCACACTGACAACACTAAAAGCAAATTCAACCGGAACGGATGCACCTTTTGAATCTGTTGCTGTAACTGTAACCGTACCATCTACGCCAATGGACGGTGATACAGTCAGTATACCATTGTCAATAGTAACATCACCATCCTTAAAGGATGAAGCCTCAAGATTATATTTAAGAACAGTATCGGCATCATCAGTAACATACTGAGACATATCATACGTTTTAGTGTTCTTCTTAAACGGCCATAACACAATCTTATCTCTCACCACATCCTGAAGAACCTGTGGCGGATTATTATCCACATTAAACGTCAGCTTATCACTTGACTTTTTTATATTATTTGCAGTAACCTCAACAACGGCATCATAAGCTGCCAAATCACTCAACGTAATTTCGGCTACATACTTTCCATTATTAACGGTCATCGGAATCTTTTCTTCCTGACCGCTCGCGTTATTTGTCAAGGTCAACTCAGCTTTGTTCGCGTTATAAATATTTTCATCACTTATATCGCTGCCTTTTGATACAATCGTCGCAAGAACTTTAACCTTATCGCCCTTCTTGTATACCTGATTCATAGGCTGAGCCTCAGCTCTCACTGCAAGATCCACGTTGGAAATAAGAGTGACAGTAACCTCAGCCCCAGGATTTCCATATACTACAACGCTCCATTCTCCCTTAGTCGGATTGGGGATTTTCGCAATCGTATATTCGGGTGTCTTTAATGACATTTGGTCAACTTCTGTCTGCGGAACCATGCTGCCGTCCGGCTGTACCAACTCAATCTTATCATTTTGTCCGCGGACTACAATATTAACCTCTTCAATTCCTATATCCGGCACTGAAAAGTTCTTTTTTACTGTGCCATCCTGCCCAATAATTACGCGTTCTGTCTCCGAAGGTGTATTATAAATCATGCTGTAAAAGGTCTCTGTAACCTTTGACAAATCCTCCGGACTCGCAACTTCAACGAATTGTCCTCCGGTCTGCTCCGCAATACTTTTTAGTTCGTCGCCATTCATTGCGCCATTTGCGTTAAGTCCTATACAGTAAATCTTATACTTGCTCGACTTGGCATGAGCTATACCATATTCCTTATAATATTGGGATTCCTCAAGTGCCTTTTTCGTATCCAAATCAGTATTGCCATCTGACAAAAGAAGTATGACAGAATCAAGATTTGCATTTTTGCCTGAATCAAGCATATCTGTTGCCGCAGCAAGCGCAAGTCCTATATTTGTATCTCCCGACGATGGATTTATTGATTTAAGGTTCTCAAGAACCTGTCTCTTGTCGTCCTGACTCGTAATTTCTTTGATATTCAGTGTATTGTCAATGGTCTGCGTGAATATAACATCTCCCACATGGTTGCCATTTTCTGTCAAAAGTCCAAGGAACAAATTCAAAGCATCATATCTTAATCCTGATTGATCGGTCTGATTCATAGATCCGCTTGCGTCAAGAACAAATATGACGTTAAACTTATTAGCTTCTGTGCTCGCAGCAAAGGATATTACAGTGGTACACATCTGCATAAGAAATATCATAACCGCAAAAATCAGACTCATAAATCTTTTTTTCATTTCTATTCCCCCTAATTACGTTTATTGGTTTTGTATATCATTAACTGAAATTATTCTCCAACTGGTCTGAATCTCCACTTGCCGGATTCCTATGTTCAGAACGCCTCGATTCATCATTATAATTGCCGGGTGTTTTGTTATTATCATTCTCATCATCGCCATTATCATTTAAGTCATTGTCATTACTGTTTGAGTCATTGTCGTCTGACGCATTGTCGTCAGTATCTTCCTGTCCGGGTTCCGCTGTCGGGGTACCTTCTTGGTTATTTGGTATTCCGACAGTTGGATTAGCTTGCGGCGATACAGTTTCTATCACATTTGGCGCAGGGTTCTCAGATGTAGTCACATTCCCAGCAAGTCCCATTTTTGATATAATCGCAAGAGCTATAACAAAAAAGCCAAACATTACACTCAAAATTCCTAACATCGGGCTTTGTTTTTTCTTTCTGTTTTTTTTCTGCATACAATATAAAGCCCATGCTATTATCATTGCAACAGCAAACACCGCCGCTATAATTGGAATTATAATATTTAACATTATTTATCCCTTCCTTTCAAAATGATTGATGAGCTTTTCATAAGCCTTTTTATGTTTAAAAATTGCTTTCTGAAATCTATCTGTTCATTGTCATCATTGACACATATCTGTTTCAGCTTGTCCCCCAAGCCGGCCTTTTCTAAAATCGGCGTGACAATCTCTATATAATTGTCAACATCCTTACGTTCCATAGTATCGTTTCTGTATTTCTGATTAATTATTTTTTTTAGCTCATAGTACTTTTCCTCGTCGCTCTCCGGTCCAACCGCAGAGTTTGGCACCGCATCGTAAGCCAATTTCACGGGTTCAGGCTCATCTATCGGTTCAGAAGCCGGAGGCGCATTGTATATCGGGCTAACCGGTTCAGGTTCCTCTATTGGTTCGGGAGCCGGAGGCGCATTATATATCGGGTTCACCGGTTCAGGCTCCTCTATTGGCTCGGGAGCCTGAGGCGCATTGTATATCGGGCTAACCGGTTCAGGTTCCTCTATTGGCTCGGAAGCCGGAGGCGCACTATATATCGGGCTAACCGGTTCAGGCTCCTCTATTGGCTCGGGAGCCTGAGGCGCACTATATATCGGGGTCACCGGTTCAGGCTCCTCTATTGGCTCGGGAGCCGGAGGCGCATTGTATATCGGGTTCACCGGTTCAGGCTCCTCTATCGGCTCGGGAGCCGGAGGCGCACTATATATCGGGGTCACCGGTTCAGGCTCCTCTATCGGCTCGGGAGCCGGAGGCGCATTATATATCGGTGGTACAGTCTCTGATTTTGGCATTGACTCAAGTGTATCTACTGGTTCCTGCATTTCCGAATCATTTTGCTCATCATTCTCGTCGAAGAAAACATTTCTCAAGTCATCATCTGTTACCATCCTATCAATTCGACGATTGCGTTCGTCTGCCGCATCCGAATCAAAAATATCACCAACATCAAAAAATTCATTTTTTAAATCCATAAATTACATCCGTCCCCGCTTATTAATTGATCGTGGTTTATTACAACCATAGCAAAGATTATACAACCAGATTGTAATTAATTTTATCATATTTGTATAAAATTGTCAATAAAAAAACTTTTTTTTCGACATTAATCAGCAAAAATCTTTTGCAAGATCATTATGTGCGGCATACAAGACAATTTAATGTGTTCTATACCTTTTATTACTTTATTAAAATATTATAATTGTATTGACAAATTACTCAATATTTTGTATAATATTGTAATATTAATAAATATTTATATGCTTCAATAAAACAAATTTACTTACAAGGGGGATAACATTATGAATTTTAGCATTTTGGCTACATTAGCCTCACTTATAGCGGGAATATTATATTTTTTCCCCGGAGAATTCCTTTACAAATTTCTCCACGGGAAATTACCGGGACCTGTAACAATAGCCATATACTTCCTTGGGCTTGCACTTTGTGTCTTTATTGTAATTCTGATATTAAGTAAGGTTCTGGGCAATTACAGACATGTGCATTATACATTTAGTAAGCTTATCGCAATGGTGCTAGTTCTAACTATAGTAGGTATACCGCTTGTAAGTGCGGGATGCGAGTTTTTATATGAGTTAGGAATTGCTGAGCAGGCGAAGCCAAAAAACTTTGTATTTCTCATTGATAATTCCGGTTCCATGGAAGATAACGATCCGGCAGATCAGCGTTTTTCCGTAGTGGAATCGGTAGCTAATACGCTTCCTCAGGATGCGAATATCGGTATATATACCTTTGCAAACGCAACAACCGAAGTTTACAAAGTCGGAACTGCAGTCCCCGGTTCAATCACTATTCCTCCTGAGGCTGTTGATTCCAATGGGTCAACCAAGCTTTATGAATGTATATATGACGTAGCAAACGAGCTCACCCCTGAAATGACAAAATCTGCTACTAAATTTATTGTTCTTACCGACGGACAACCGGATAATAAATCCAGTTATAGGCAAGCCATACAGATATGTAATCAGAAAAATATTGCTGTTTCCTGTACAGGATTTGGTAAGTACAATCAGTCAACGTTTATTGACTTGGCAAACAGAACCGGCGGAAATCCAATGCCTATAAGCGAGATAAACCAGCTTGCAAATGACATCACCGAGGCGATTAACAAAACTCCGGTAAATCGTGACTTAGTAAGTTCAAGAAATGATGCCGCATCAAACAGCATGCTCTATGCGATACTTAGAGTATTGTTCCTGTGCGCTATAGGATTTGTATTTGCTTATATTAAATACCTTAACGCAGCACTATCAAAATTCTCGCCCGGATTTTTCATTGCATGCCTCGTTTCAAGCTTGATAGGTGGAATACTTGTAGAAGTACTGTATCAAATGTATCTCCCCGAATCATTCGGACGTATCGCATTATGTCTTACTTTTGCGTTTACCCCACTGCTTTCAAACAGCTATTATACGCAATTTAATTCGGCAAACACAAAATCATCTTTCTCTTCTTCAAGTGGCAATAATCTCTATTGAAGCTCATAAGAAGAGTACAACAGCAAAAAACACTTTGAGTCAATTAAAAATATATGCGCTCCAACATCGTTGGGGCGCATTTAATTATAATTTTGTTTAAACCGCACATTCCATAAGAGTAACAACGCATCTATTCTTCATCCTCAAAGTCATCGGGTTCGTCAAATTCTTCGGGCGTGTCCGGTTCGTCGGGTTTATGGTTGGATTTTTTCTTTATGAACGCTATGGCGCAAATCATAATCACTCCGAGCAGCAGCAATGCCGCTATACCTGCGGCCGGCGGGATGTTTTGTCTGTATTTTACCGACACTCTGTTCTCTGCGCCCGTAACGTCAAACACGACATACTTTCCGCGGCGCGAAGCGTTAAGCTCCTCGCTGCCGCCGTCGGTAAGGCGCGATACCGAAACGCTGCCGCCGTTTTCGCTGAGCAGGCGTATAGTTACCTTATCGCTGTCGCCAATATCGGTGTTCATGAGCTTTATATCGTATATCTTCCCGTTATCATCATTAGGCGCTGCTTCAGTGACGGACAGTTCCGACTTATCTGTAAAATTACCCTCAGCAAGCGCGACGGCAAGCTTACCGCTCTCGTTCTTTTCGTTGCTTGCGAGAACGGTAATGTACGGCTTGTATTCGCACACCACGTCGATATTTTCCGTAACCGTATCAGCCTGCGGCACCGTCCATGTGCCGAAGCAGCCTTCCTTTGGAGGAATGTCGGGATAAGATATACGTTCGGTAGGTTCGCCGTACTGCACCTCCTGCGTACCGACCACCTTATCGTCGGCGATAAATGTCACGGTAAAGCCCAAAAACCTCGTCGGTATGCCGCCGCGTCCCTTTAACTCGTCAAACGATATGCTTTCAGCCTTGCCATGATAGCTTACACCGTCTACCGCTCCGACACCGCTGTCCACGTAAAGGTTCTGCGTGAGGTTGTCCCTGTTCGCGGCGTAACCGCAAACAGCGCCCGTGTTCTCGTCACCGGTGACAGTCACGATTGTACAGCAGCCGTTTAAAACGTTCGCACGACCGGCTATACCGCCGACATACCGTTTGCCCGTAAGCGCGCTTTTCGCGTAGCTTTTGCGCACGGACGAATCACTGCGTCCGGCTATGCCGCCGACAAAGCTGCCGCCTGTGCTTTCCGCGTCCCCGTAATTTTCGCACTTGTATACGGTTCCTATCTCCGCAAGTCCGACAAGACCGCCCGCGCAGTCCTTTTTTCCGATGACGCTGCCTTCGTTTACGCAGCCTTGCAGCACCGCTTTCGTTTCGTACGCGAAATGCAGCGTGGTCGGCTTTTCTATATCGTCCTCGGGATCTTTCGCGTACTCTATCGCCATAGCTCCCGCCACGCCGCCGGTGTTACGGTCGGCTTCGATTTTGCCCGAATTTTTGCACTTGTCTATCTTGCCCTGCTTTGTTCCCTCTATATCCTCGTCCGACACGTCTCGGAATATATCTGCGCCTGACGCTCCGTTTTCAAGCTCTTTGATTTCTCCGTTCATAAGGTCAACTATAACGGCAAGCTGATCGTCTATAGCTGTTATGTCGCCCGTTATTTTATTGCGCTTTTCGGAAACGGCACTTTGCAGCTCGTCAACACTGTCCTGCAAATTTGTCTTAAGATTTTCAACCTCGTCCGATATGCCGTTGAGAGAGTCGAACACATTTTGGCTCGCCGTGCGGAATTCGCTGCCGAGCTTTACAAATTCAAGCTTATCGTCGTTCGCGAGATCTGTAAGTATTTGTTTGAATTTATCCGTTGCGGATGTTATATCGTCGGCGGCATAGGACAGCATATTTACCGAATCGGTAAGTCCGCTCTTTGCGTCCGTTATCTCATTTTCCGTGTCTTGAACGTCCTCGTTGATTTGGTCTGTCGATATGTTTTCGACCGCGCCGCGCATATTGTCAAGACCGCTCGAAATGTCGCCCATCGCGCCGCTCAAATGCTCCAGCGCGTCCTCCATGTCGCTTGCCGCATTTTTAAGCGATGAAAAGTCTATCTCCGTATTTTCGATTATCGTTTTCAGACTTTGATGAATCGACTGTTCCGCCGCGACAACCGCAGCATTGGCTTCCTTTATCTTTGTTACATTTTCGCGCACTTCGCTGAAATCGGTAGCGAATATCGGGTTTTTCAGTTGTTCCTCTATAGTCTCGAGCGAGGTCTGTATATCCTGCCTTGTCACTATAATATCGCTTACCGCTTCGGTAAGCTCGTTTACTGCATCCTTAACCTTTGTCTGATTCTTGACCGTAAACGCGTCGTACAGGTCGCCGCTCGCGTCCGCGGCGCGCGATGCCGCAGTTTTCAGCTTGTCCGCCGCGTCCGACATATCTCTTAACGCCGCACTTATTTCCTCCGTATTGCCGCTTATTTCGGGAAATTTCAGGCTGAAATTGTCAACCGACGATGCAATGGAATTAAGAGAGTTTTGCAGATTCACTCCGCCGCTCTCGAGCGCCGCGAGTACGTCGGTGAGATTGCCCATTGTGTCCGAAATAACAGCCGACTGCGCATTTATTTCCGCAAGGTTATCGTCGATAAAATCCGTGCCTTGATTGATAAGCGTCTCGGTATTCTCTTTCGCCGTTTTAGCGTAACCCGATATTTCACTGAAGCGGATGCGCGTGTCGCTTTCAAGACCGTCCGTATCGGCAATCATATCCGACATCATATTGTGCAGCTTGTCAAACTCGGCGCGTATGTTGTCTATATCGTCCTCACTTACGCTCAAAAGAATGTACGGCTCCGCCTGACCGACAATACCGCCGACGTCCTTTCTGCCCTGCACGTGTCCGCCGTTCGAGCAGCCCAAAATATAACCCGCCTGTCTGCCGGCGATACCGCCGACGTTGTAGCCGATATGCTCGTAACCTATGTCGGCGTTGTTCGTGCAGCCCTGAACGATTCCCGTCGTATAGCCCGCAATTCCGCCGGTGTCGCTGTGACCGAGAACGCTCTCCTCCTCGTTTTCCTCCTGTTCCTCGCGGTAGCTCTCAACAATCGCTCCCGCGTCAACATCGAGCGCGGTTGTTACGTCCTTCTTCTTTTCCTCATACACCGTATTGACCTGCGCGTTGTTCACGCAGTCGGACAGAAAGCCGCTGTTTTTACCGGCTATGCCGCCGACGGAGTTTTCGCCCGTAACAATGCCCGCGGCGGAGCATGACACTATGCGTCCGCTGTCGGTGTTCTCACCGGCGACGCCGCCTATGACGTTTTCACCCTTAACCGTTCCGTCAAACGCGCACCGCTCTATATTTCCCGAGTTTTCGCCAACGATGCCGCCCGCGTTGCTTTTCGAGCCGTCGGGCGTTATATCGGCTTTCACGTTCAGGTCGAACACCGATGCGCCCTCCTGCACGTAGCGGAACACACCCGTGTACGAGCCGCTGCGCGTAACGCTTATGCCCGACAGAGTGTGACCGCTGCCGTTTAAAACGCCGCCGAACGTGGGAATCGGTTCAAAATATTCACCCGTAAAATCAATATCTTCCGTAATATTCACCGTTTTACCGCGCGACCATGAATCGAGCGTGCAATTTTTCGCGAGAGCGTTCCAGTCCTCGCGCGACGCGATATTTATAACGTTTCCATCTGCGCATACAGACGGAATAAGTCCGCACACCGCGCTAAATATGATGGTGGCTGTGATAAGATACGCGGTCAATTTACGCTTCATCTGCTCCGCCTCCCGTCATAATACGCTCCCTCATGTCTTTTCTGATGTCCTTCAGATTGAACGAGGTCTTTTCTATAATAAAGTCGCCCAAAATTAATAACTGCGGTAGAATACCCATTACGAGCGCGATTGAAATAATCGTTCCCCTTCCGAGCGTAATACCTATCGCCGATATTGCGGGATCGGATGACAAAAAGCCTATCGCAAGTCCCGCCGCCGCAAGAATTGTACCCGATGTGAATATCGTCGGGAACGCAAGGTCGAGCGACTTCTTTATCGCGTCATACTTGTTCATCGTGCGCCTAAACTCCGTATAGCGGTTCGTGATAACTATCGCGTAGTCGATATTCGCGCCCATCTGAATCGAGCTTACGACGAGGTAGCCCATGAAGAATATCGGCGAGTTCTGCAGTGTCGGGAACGAGAAATTTATCCATATACTTCCCTGTATTACGAGTATCAGTATAAGCGGCAGTCCCGCCGACTGGAACGTGAAAAACAGCACAATAAGCACGAACAGTATCGACAAAATCGTAATCATGAGGTTATCCCTCACGAACGCCGTCGAAAGGTCGTAATCGCTCGTCGAGTTGCCCGCCAGAAGCACGTCCCCGCCGTAATATTTTTTCGCCGTGTCGCGCGCGGTGTTCAGGAACGCGAACGTTTCCTCGCTTTCTTCGGGAATGTTGAGGTTCATAACAAGGCGCGTATGCGTCATGCTTTCAAGCTGCTCCTTACCGTCCTCAAGCTTATCGTGCAGCTCGTTTATCTTATCCTGCGTATCGGCATCAGGCGAAACGTACCCGTCCTCCGTCACCTTATAAACGAAGTCGAACAAATCCACGAGCGCGATTTTATACGTGTCTATGCCGCCGACAATTCTGCCGTAATTTTCTTCCTCTGCGGCGTACGCGGAATACACGAGCCGCACAAGCTCAATATCCATATCGGTAAGCTCGGCAAACTGGCGCGGCGTAAGCTTATCTCCGACCGAGTAGCCGTCCATCGCCTCGACCGACGCAAGAGCCGTCACCGAGTCTACCTCGGGATAATTTTCAAGCTCCTTTGTGAGCAGCTGCTCCTTTTCATAGTCGCCCGACGGCACGATTACCGCAAGCACGTTTGTTTTTGAAAATGTGCGATCTATCGTTTCCTGCGCAATCTGCGATTCGTTCTTAGTAAATGTTGTCAGATTGGTATAGCTGTACGCGTAAGGACAGTTGTTCGACAGGAAAAACGCTCCGACGATAACGGCTATAAAGATAAACGGCGTTATGTACCTGAGCTTTACAACACCGTTGCTCCACTTTGTAATTTTAGGTACGAAATTCCTGTGATGCGTCTTGTCGATAAGGCTTGAGAACGACAGCAAAAGTCCGGGCATAAGCGTGAACACCGACATGATGCTTATGATAATAGCCTTAATAAGAACCATACTCATATCGAAGCCGACCTTAAACTGCATAAAGCTCATCGCCAAAAGACCCGACAGCGTTGTGAGACAGCTTCCCGAAATTTCGGGAATAGCCTTGCACAGCGCGGTAATAACAGCCTCGCGCGGCTCCATATTCTCGCGTTCCTCGATATACCTGTGACAGAGAATAATCGCGTAGTCTATCGCAAGCGCAAGCTGCAGCACGATTGCGATTGAATTTGAAATAAACGAAATTGTGCCGAACATATAGTTCGTGCCTTTGTTAAGAATAGCCGCCACGCCGAATGTAAGGATAAGAACGGGTATTTCCATATACGTGCGCGATGAAATAAGCAGCACGACAACGATAATCACGCAGGCAATGAGCATAACGAGGTTCATTTCCTTTGCGATTGTGTCCGCTTTCGTGTTGCCGAGCTCAGCCGAAACGTAAACGTCGTAATCGGCTGTTTTCTCCTTTATTTCCGCGAGCGCCGTCTCGCATATCTCGTCCTGCGCCTCACCCGTAAACGTCACCGAATACAGCGCCGAGCCGTCCGCATAATGCGCGGTCGTGTCGTCGAACGCAATCTCCTTTACACCGTCCGTGTCCTCCAGCTCGTGAAGAAGCTCCTCCGCGTCGGAGTAGGATATGTTGTCAACCATAACCTCCGCCGTGGCGTACGTTATAAACTCCTCGTCCATCAGGGTGACGCCTTTGCGCGTTTCCGTTTCCTCGGACAGGTAATCGGTTATGTTGTTGTTTACCTTTACCCAGCCCGATGAAAAGAGGCTGAATATTATAAGCAGTATGTATATTAAATAAAACGCCTTGCGGCGGTCTACAATAAGTCCCGCGACCCTTTCAAGCGGCGACGGTTTCCCATGTTCCTTAGCCATCAGATGCCTCCGAAATATTTACTGACAAGTATTTTTATGTGTCGGATAATAAACAAGCGTTCCTACCGTAACGATACCTTTCCCATAGGCTGCACCCATTTTTCGTACGGCCCCTGATTTATATACATGGACTCGAAACAGAAAAGGAAGTCAGTCACAAGCACAATCATCATAATTATGCCTATAACCTTCACGGCTCTTTTCGGCATGTGATGTATACTGTCCATAAGCGGCTCGTAGCAGTAGCCCATAAAAAGCGTTATTACAGCCGCGAACAGCATCGACGTCGGAATTGACGTGTATTTTGTTATGTGGAGCGGTATCTGAGAGTAGTCCCAGTACTGAAAGCCGAATTTATCCTCAACGATTGTGCCGAGCAGTATTTCGCCGAGACTGACAATGACCATCGCGATAAGAAAATACAGGATATAGCTCTGGCTGCGCGTCAGGTGTCTGTGATTTTTCTCACCCACCCTTATGTTGTTCGGCGTTCCGACAAACAGGTAAAAGCCGACAACCGTCAGCCCGTAGCCGAGAAGGAACGGAAGGTTCATGCTCCTATTGTCCATATAGCCGCACGTTATGGCGAGCCAGCCGTTTTCAATCTGAAATCCCATAAATGACACTATGACGGTCATTAGGTTCAGCTCGTAAAAATTATAACTCTTTTTCATATTTTACCACCACTAAACACTTTATGTAAATTCCCATCAATATATAATACCACTTTTTTCTGAGATATACAATACTTTTAGTCAAAAAAACGCGTACTCAATAGTATTTTACATTTACCGCTTTGCCCATGCTCTGCGCCGCGTCCTTTATGCCCTCGACAAGGCTCATGCGCACGGTGAGGTCGAAGCTTACGCCCGTGTCCTTGTGCGCTTCGTTAATGGCTGTTCCGACAAACATGTTTAGCGTCGTACATTCCTCAATGATAATACGCGCTGTTTCCGACGCGCCGTTTCCCATATCAAGCTCAATAAAGAAGTCCGCGTCAATGTCGTCGGAAGCGTAACGCTTCAAAAGTCCGAGAGCCTTGTTGAGCGTGAGTACGCCCTCGGTTACAAGGTCTATACCGTCTATTTCGGCTGTGGGCGGAACGCCGTCGTCCGACGACGCCATATTCGTCTTTATCTCCTTGCCGAGGACGCGCGCGGCAATGTTAGCGCTTGTGCCGCCGGAAATTATCTTTTTGCCGTCGGTCGCCATAAAGTCACGCATAAGCCGCTCGTCGTCGTCCGCGCTTTCGGGAGGGCCTGTGAACAGATTTACGATTTTTTCCTCGACCACGCGCGCAACGGCAACGGTAGTGTCGTCGCCGGGCTTCGATATATAAAGCTCGTCGCACGCCTGACTCAAAACCGACGCAAGACGCGACGCGGAATTTGTTTTCGACACGCGGCTTAATGTGTACTCCGCCATTTTGTCCCACGTCCAGCCGTTAAGGTCGAGTATATCGCCCGCACCGGCGTAGATCACTCCGTCGCTCATCAGCACGAAGCAGTCGCCTTTTTCGGCTTTGAAGCGGTACTCGCGTATCTTCTTACCGCCAATTTCGCGCGTTTTGTACGGGTATTTCACGATTTCCTTATTCCGCACAAACACGCAGTCGGGGTTGTCGTACTCTACGAGGTACGCGTCGCCGCCGTGCGATATTTGCAGTATGGAAAAAGTCGCGTACGCCACCTTTCTGACGCTGCATATAGGGAGCGTGTTTGCTATCGTTTCAACGCACTCGTCTATCGTCGCGCCCTCGGCTGTCATTGTGGCGAGTATTTTTGAGGTCAGCGTCGCGAGTATGTTCGCCTTTACGCCGCTGCCCATGCCGTCGGCAAGAATAAGAATGTCGCTGTCGGCTGTTTTCACTATCTCAACCTTGTCTCCGCAAAGCTCCTCGCCGTATTTGTTAAGGCTTTTCCAAGCCATATCGGTCGTCACGTTCATAGCTTAATCCTCTAATATAAGGTCGCGCAGCTTTGTCATTGTGACCTTCGTTTCAGCCGTTGTTTCGCCGAGAAGTCCCGCGATTTCCTGCGCCACCGTCATCTGCTTGTCTATTACCTTCTTCGCTATATCCATAGCCTCGAGCTTGAAATTGTAGTGCTGCTCCTTTATTTTTTCCTCGTTCGTTATGTCGTGGAACGTCAAAAGCGCGCAGTCCATATTTCCGATATACACGACGTTTCTTCGCATTATAAGTCCCTCGTGCTCCAGCTTTATCTTAACGTCCTGTATCGAGCGTTTTTCGCTTAGTGCCTTTTCAACGTCGTCGGCTTCCATAAACTCGAATATGTACCGTTCGAGCGCCTCCTCCTTGCTCACGCCGAGAAGCGCCTGCGCCTTTTTGTTGCACTCTATAATACGCATTTCCGAGTCGATTATAAGTATTGCGTCCGGCGTTACGTCAAGCACGACGTTCGACATCGACTCCGACTGCATAAGCGTGTACGGCAGGCACATATTGATTTCAGCCTTGCCGTTGTAAACCGCCGCCGCCTTTTCGCGGCATGTCGAATAGCCGCACGCGCCGCAGTTAAGCTCGTCCTTTTCGCTGTACTTGCCGATTGCTTTGAGAATTTCGCGGTACTCCTTCTCGCTCGGCAAGTCCTCGTGAAGCGAGCGGTCGCCGAACGCGCGCTCAAGCTCGCCCGCAGAGAGATATTCTATTTCGGACGGGGTCTTGTACGACGCGTCTCTTTCGAGCTTCACCCTCGCCTTTACGAACGACTTGTTCCATTTTGAGCTTGCGGGGCCTTTTACGCAGCCTCCGGCGCAAACATTGGCTTCGATAAAGCATTTGTTAAGTCCGCCTTCCTTGAGACATTCGAGCATTTCCATGCAGTTTTTGAGACCGTCCACCTGTACCTTGTCGTAGTCCTCCATGTCATTGTCGGCGATTACAGACTGTATAACGCCGCCGCCTATCGGGTAAAGGCGGTTTACCTCGGGCGTGGGGTTCGCGAACGGCTTATCCTCACATTCTCGCACGTTTATTCCGGCTTCCTTAAACCAGTCGTCTATTTCCTCGAACGTCAAAATCGCGTCAACCGCGCCGAATATTCTTTCGTCGCCGACGGCTTCCTGTTTTTTCGCTATGCAGGGTCCCAAAAACACAACGCGGGTGTCCGCACCGTAGGTTTTCTTTATGTACCTGCCGTGCGCTATCATCGGCGACACGACCGGAGCAAGGTATTTCGCGCACTCGGGGTAATATTTCTCCACAAGGTCGTTTACGCTCGGGCAGCAGGTCGTTATGATGTTCTCCATTTCACCCTCGCGGATAAGGCGCTTGTACTCGTTCGTGACCATTGCCGCGCCCTCGGCGGTTTCGCGCACCTCGTAAAAGCCGAGGCTCATAAGCGCGCCGACAAGCTGCTCCGGTCGGTCGAAATCGAGTACGCCCATGTACGACGGCGCGATAGAGATAACCGTGCGTTCGTTGTTTTTCAGATACCCCTTTACGCGCTCGACGTCGCTCGCGAACGTTTTCGCGTTCTGCGGACAAACCTCGAGGCAGTGACCGCAGTGTATGCACCTGTCCTGTATTATCCTCGCCTGCTCGTTCTGAACGGCGATTGCCTTAACGTCGCAGTTGCGCACGCACTTGTAGCAATGTCGGCACTTCGCGTCCTTAAAATCTATTACCCTCATCACGCTGCTCCTTCCGCGGCAAATTTGTTCTTCATATCATTATACAACATTGTCAAAAAATAATCAATAGTAAAATGACGCCCGTGAAGGCGTCATTTTTATAAGTGTTTTATTACGTTTTATCAGCCCATCATGTCAGCGAAACCGGTCTGATCGAAAATGGTCCGAACCGTGTCGTTTTGTCCGGTTACGGTCAGATTGCCGTTTCCGACCTGCTTGATCATAATAAGCAGCACGCGCAGTCCCGCCGAAGAAATATATTCGAGCTCGGACGCGTCAACGACGATTTTTTCAACCTTTTCTTGAGCAGTCGTTTTTTCGTAAACTCCGAGAAGTTCCGGCGCGGTTACTGAGTCGAGTCTGCCGCGGAGCGCAATTTTCATCTCACCGCCGTGAGCGTTTGCCGTTACGCCGAACGATGCGCTTTCGTAGTTTTCTTCCGTTTCCCTGTAGCTTTCGTCGGGCGTAAAAATCCATATGTACACGTTTTCAAGCGACTTTATATAATCCGCCTTCGCCTCGTCGGAGTAGCCCGCAAGACTTCCGATTTCCGTCACATAATCCGATGTGGGCACGCGCTCCCACTTTAAGCCGACCGAGCGGAGGAAGCTCGTTACAGTTTTCATTGTGTTTTCAAAATCGTAAGCCAGAACGGTCATGTTCTGCACTTCTATATTTGTGTCCGACTGCTCGGCGTATTCATTCATAGTCTTTACCAAATCCTCATACGCGGCTTT
>CANQQS010000007.1 GCA_947626045.1 uncultured Clostridia bacterium
GCCAAACGGCGGTTGCCGATTACTACGTAATAATCGCCGTAATAATATCCCGTCGCCGGAACAACCGTTAAATTCTGCAGAACTCCGCTCGCCTTTATGCTCTCCGCAAGCTCTGTGACGTCGCCCACGTCCCGCCGCGGATTGTCCGGATGCGGATGTAATTTCTCTATGCTTATATTTTCAATCATTATGTATCATCCTTTCACCAAATCCGTTAAACTGATCTGTGTTTTATTCATCTCTTTATCCCTATTTCCCAAACTTCAGCGGGGAACATCTTATCAAGCATATCAACAACCTTATTCACTTTCGGATTGTGCTTTGCAATGCCGTCCGCAGCGTGCCGGAGCAGCATTATAACTATTGGCACAGTTGATGTGTGTGTAGGATTTATTGCCCTGTTCAACTCGGTCGCATACATATTGACGATAGGAGAATATGCTTCTTTCACCTTTTGTGAGAATTTTGATATTGCCTTTTTGTCGTCGTTTTCATACGCTATTAGCAACATATCTATTGCGTCGCCCGCTTCATTACGAAATTGCTTTATCATTTTAATTTTTTCATCACGAGTCATGTTTCGTTACCCTTTCATCATAAACGTGACCGCTATATTCAGCACCGCCGCAGCCGCCCAGTACACAGCCTGTCCGATATTGCCCTTGACCGCATACGGTACCACTGAGGCGGCGTCGATGATTATTAAAATGATGGGTAAAATCTGCTCTATTTTCATGCCGCGTGTACCTCACCTATCGTTGCGCTACGTATATTCAGAGCGGTCACACGATAGTCGTCACCGGCGGCGACAAATTCTAATGTAACGCCTTCGACTTCTATTCCGTCAACCGTCAAACGAACACCCTCGTCATACGCCGAAAAGCTGTCCATAATTTTATATAAACTACTCGCTGTCATTGTCCCGCTCCTTTCATAACGTCCTCAACTCTTATTTGCACCACTTTCGACGGCGGTGTCGGCTTCGGCGGCGGGGTTATTGCATTTTTACGGCAGTTGGGGCATACATACCCTTCGCTCGTCATCGCGCCCGGCGCGGTGATGCACCTCTCGTCCACCATGTAATCGCGCTTGCATTTTACACATTTATAGTCCAAAAACTTTATCGGTCGGCGCGGCGTCTGTGTATGCGCCGTGCCTTTTATCCGCCGTCTTGCGTCAAAATCGCTCATTTAATTTCAGATCCCTTCGTAATTGGTTTATAAATTCATCGTCTGACATCGAATTGCTGTCACCCTTGTAGATTGTATATCCGCGCCCGTTTTCTATCGCGCTCGCGTACCGATCCAACGCCCGCGCCATGTCACGCACCGCCGCCGCCTGCCCGTCGCGCGATTTTATAAACGCTTGCCGCCGCTTACGCGTCCTGTTTTGCTGCCCGCGTATCAACGCCGCCGAAAATATCATACCCGCCGCAAACGCAATCGCGCATATAACCACCAATGACGCCATATCCATTTTTAACTCTCCTTTCATACCTGCGCCAGCCCTAAGCTTTTCAGCTTTTTTAACCGGCGCTCCAAATCCACAACATCAATACCCCACACGTCGTATGCAACCTCGGTGTTGACAGCGTCAATGTACATTGTCTTAACGTCGCGGTTAATCTGCTCATCCTTTACCGCCTTTTTGTACCGCGCCGCCGTGCTGCTGCTAATGCTCCCAAAAAGCTCGCGCATTTGGTTGTTGTCAATTTCGGGGTATTGATAATAAATGCGTATCGCCGTCTCAATGTCCGCAATCTGCTTAAATTTCATTTCCTATCACCTGCCTTTAGATCGGCGCGTTGCGGGTTTTACAACGTCCATTGCGAAACCCGCAACACCACAAAATATAAATAAGTTAGCTTGCTATGCCGCGTCTGTTGCGAATAAATAATCAAGAGTAAAGCCTTCAAAATCCGCATCTCTGATTTTCTTAGCCTCAGCAATAGTAATTGGTGTCTTTTCTGTTAATTTGTTTCGTGCTGTTTTTTCAGAGCAATTTAAAATCGACATTATTCTGTCTTTCGGATCGACTCCTTTTCTTACATATTCGGCTTTGAGATTATTTAACATATTTATTATCCCACCTTTCTACCGTTCACGGTTGATTTGTTAATATAATACTACCGTAGACGGTAAATGTCAATAGTTTTTTAGAAAAAAATTACCGTTGACGGTAAAATAATTATTGACATTATTTTATTTTGTGTTATAATCGAATTGTAAGGGGTTGGTGTATTATGGATTACTCCATTGAAAATTTAAAAAAAAGAATAAAAATTTTGAAAAAAGAAAAAGACATAAACTCGGAAATGCTGTCAGAATTGGCAGATGTTCCAATCGGAACGCTAAACAAATTGCTGGGGTCTGAAACGCGAGAGCCGAGCATTACTACTATTATAAAAATAGCCCATGCGCTTGGAGTTACAGCTGATTACTTAATATTCGGTGAAGAAACAACTATTACCGCCGCCGAACACAAACTGTTATCAGCATATAGGGCACACCCCGATATGCAACCGGCAATAAATAAAATGCTTGATATAGCTTCCATCGAGGGCGGCGATGTTACTGATGATATAGTCAGCGAGTTAAAGCAAGATACGCCGACCACTACAAAACAAAAATCAAATTTATAATTCCGCATAACGGAATTGTGTATAAATTTATTATCTATTACACATAGGAAAGGGTTGTTTATAATGAAATGTCCGCGTTGTGGCAGTGAGAATGTAAATGTGCAAATAGTGTCGGAAAATCAGTTAAAAACAAAGCACCACAGTATAATCTGGTGGTTGATTATAGGTTGGTATTGGCTGCCGATTAAATGGCTTTTCCTGACCGTTCCCGCCATTATAGTTAAAATCTTTGCGCCGAAAAAATACAAAACAAAAACAATACATAAATCTATGTGTGTATGTCAGGATTGCGGACATCATTATCTGCCAAACGCAGATGCGCATAAAACAACGAAAATTTCGCAGTTAAAGACATTTATAAAATCAAACGGCTTTCGGAATGACGGGGTTTTTGAGTTTCCCTTGACTGACGGTCACGGTCATAAATTGCTTACGGTTTATGATATGAATGTAACAGGCGTAATGCGCGAACACGACGGAATAGACCCACAGACGATTATACCAAAATTATTTGAGGGCGACCGGCTGTTACTTGAGGCTGACCCTACAAATCCGTATGACCCCAACGCAGTCAAAGTAAAGACTATGAACGGAATACAAATAGGTTGGCTGCCGCAAGGTGAAAATTTGCAGATTGATATTGCCAATCGTCTGAACAGCGGGCAAACGGTATACGCCCGCATAAAGAAAGGGTATCTGTTGGACAACTATCCGGGCAAGGTGGGTTTGGTTATTGATGTCGCGCGATACTCAAAAGGATAAAAAAATCCCCCGACCGCGCCAACGATCGAGGAATTGAGATAGATTAATTATTTATTGAGAAAGGAGATTTACATGATTACAGCAAACAAGTACATAAAAATGCTCGGTATGAGCATTGATGATGTATGTAAAACCATTGATAAACTACCTGAAAAAGACGCAAAGGATTTTATGAAAATAGTTTTTATACAGCAAAAATACAAAGTACCGTTTGAGGATATTCTCACGGAGTCGCCCAACAACAAGAACTTAGCGGAAACCATTTCGCAATATATTTCATAAAAAATCCCCCGACCGCGCCAACGGTCGAGGAATTGAAATAGAGTGTTATGGTATAACACACCTTAATCAAGTCAATTATACCATAGCACTCCGAAAAAATCAAGTAAAGGAGTGTTATTTTTATGCCAATTTATAAAATGGACGGCAAGAGGGACGGATTGCAGAAATACCGCGTCCGCATAAACTACACGGATAACCTCGGCGTACAAAAGCAGCTTGATCGCGTAGCCTACGGCAAGGACGCGGCAAAAGAGCTTGAGAGCCGCCTCATGCGCGACTTAAAAGAGGAAACGGGAAACAAAATTACAGTCGCCGACCTGTGCGACGAGTATATTCATGTTAAAAGGAACGAGATCCGCGAAAGTACATTGGACAAGCAGGTAAAACATCTGAATAAGTATGTTATTCCTTTTTTCAACGCGACGCGCCTGTCGAAGCTGACCGTGCCGCAGCTCCAACGGTGGAAAACATATATTGAGGAACTGCAAACCGCAAAACATGAGCCGCTGTCGTTATCGTATAAGCAAAAACTGTTTTCGTCGTTTCGGTCTGTGTTAAACTACGCCGTAAAAATGGAGTACATCGACAAAAATCCACTTTCAAAGTTGGGGAATTTCAAGGATGCTAATGCCGTCAAGCATGATATGGATTTCTATACAGCAGACGAATTTTTGAAATTTATTGCCGCCGCGCGTGAGCAAGCCGAGCAGTCGGAACAGGCATCCGGCAGTCTGTACGAGTGGAATTTCTATGTGTTTTTCAATATCGCGTTTTACACAGGTATGCGCAAGGGCGAAATACACGCGCTGAAATGGACAGATATATCGGATAATACAATTCATGTAACGCGCAGCATTGCGCAAAAGCTAAAGGGCGGTGACCGCGAAACGCCGCCGAAAAATAAAAGCTCCGTTCGCGACATACAAATACCCCTGCCGCTGAAAAACGTGCTGACCGAGCATTATAATCGGCTGAAAATGCTTGACGGTTTTTCGGACGGCTGGCGGATATGCGGCGGTGTCAAATGCCTACGTGACAGCACGATTGAAAAACGCAACCAAAAATACGCATCGGCGGCAGGACTAAAGAAAATTCGTATACACGATTTCAGACATAGCCACGCGTCGTATCTGGCGCATTTCGGCATCAATATACAGGAAATCGCTCGCCGCCTCGGACATTCCAAGGTTGAAATGACATGGAATACCTATTCACACTTATACCCGAAGGAAGAGGACAGAGCTGTTTCGGTACTAAATATGATAGGTAAAACCAAAAAAATATATAAATTACGTGTAAAAAACGTGTATACAGAAAAACAAACCGCATAGCTATGCGGTTTGTTCTCGTTTTGGTG
Organism: uncultured Clostridia bacterium; assembly: GCA_947626045.1. Classification (GTDB taxonomy): domain Bacteria; phylum Bacillota; class Clostridia; order UBA1381; family UBA1381; genus Hominilimicola. The sequence goes on from CANQQS010000007.1 coordinate 5,043, forward strand.
GAGATGAGGGGAATCGAACCCCTGACCTCTTACATGCGAAGCAAGCGCTCTCCCAGCTGAGCTACACCCCCGTATGTCCGCCCTACGGGCGAACATATATATAATACACTATTTTAATCGGTTTGTCAACGATTTTTTACGAATTGGGATATTTCGCGATAAGCGCGTCATATTCCTCCTGCGTTATCGGCATAACCGTACCGTGGCGGTAGGTCGCGTCAAACTTGAAATCACTCGCCGATTTGAAATCGCCCTTTGTGATGTCGTCGGTCACAAACGGCTTGTAACCCTGGCTCTTTGAATAGTAGTCCAGAAGCAGCGTCCACTTGTCGGAGCCATTATCCTTATAGATAGTTGGGCCTTCGTAGCCCGTAACCGTGTTGCCCGCAGTGCCGTTTAACATATACGTGTCAACATCCTTCCACGGTCCGTCAAGGAAATTAGCCTTCATCATCGTCACGGACGACTTGCTTTCATTCTTTGTGAAGCGGTAGTACACGCCCTTGTCCTCGACAATAGTGGTATCAATATTGCTTACCGTGCCGCCGTCGATATAGATTTCCGGCTCGGTAAATGTTTTGAAATCAGACGTATAGCTTCTGTACATACGCTGTGTAGAGTAATTGTCAGTCGCCGTTTTTGACGCCCAGAAAACCATATATTGTCCCTTTTCGGGGTCGTAAATCGCCTCCGGAGCCCATGTGCAGCCTGCGTTGTCAACCGCTACCTTGACAAGTCTCGCCTCGCTCCAAGTAACAAGGTCGTCACTTTCCCAGACAACTATGCTCTTTGAGCCCGAGGTCTGACATGTACTCCAGCGGTTGCTGTCTGAGCGTCTGTTGTAGATGCTCAGATCCGTTGCGATAACAAAGAACTTGCCGTCCTCGCCGCGGAGAATATATGGATCTCTTACGCCCTTCTCGCCTACATCGCTCCTAAGCACAGGCTTGCCGCCGTTGATCGTCGTCCAGTTTGTACCGTCCTGCGATACGGAGAAATAAATCTGCTCATGGTCGGCGTTCGATTCGTTGCCTACGAAATGCGCGAACAGATACGCCGCCGGCGTAATTTCGTCCTTCACGATAACTGTCTTTACGACCTGTTTTGCAACCGCGCCGCTGTCGTCGGTAAGGCTGTATGATACCTTGTATGTACCGTTCTCACTCACTTCAAAGCTGCCGCTGCCTTCATTATCCTTCTGCTCGATAATTTGCGCTTCTGAATCTGCGCCCGAAAACGCAACTCTCAGTTTATACGGCTCGTTTTCACCGTACGAGCTTGTGTATTTAACTGTTTTACCCTCTGCGTACGCCGTGAACGTTTCAGCCGACGCGGCAAGTCCTATGACCGTTACGTCAAACACTCTCGTGATTTCCTCGCCGCCCTCTGTCGCATGTGCGGTCAGAGTTACCGTTGTTGTGTCAACGGGACGCGTTACGACACCCGTATTCGATATTACATTGGGATTTGAGGATGTCCATGTAATACCGTCATTTGTCGGCAGCGTGAGATTACTCTTAACCGCCGACAAATCGCCCAAATCTATTTTGTCAAGCACCGTCTGAACAGCGCCCTTCACGATTTTGAAGTCATCTATATAGCCTGCGGCAAATTCGCCGCTGCCCCAGTTGGCGCGTCCGATGTACGCTACGGGATTCGCGCCGAGCATATCGCTTATCACAAACGCCGAAGCATCGCTGTCCTTTTGCTTGCCGTCCACATACAGCGTTGTTTTTTCCTTCGCGAACGATATTACAACATCGTGCCATGTATTGAGCGCGAACTCTCCGTCGTCTGTTGTGTCGCTTCTGCCGTTTTTATATCTTTCAACGCTCAGCGTTGTGCTGTTCGGCTTTGTAAACACACCGATGTAGTTTTCGGGGCTTGCCTGCGCGTTATCGTTCGGAGCGGAATAGAACCACCACGATGCCGCTGAGCCGGATGTTTGTTTAACCGAGAATGAAACCGTTATTTCCTCCTGTCCCGCCAAAAGTCCGTTGCCGTTCGCGTCAGTGAGCTTGATTGCGGTTGCGTTCGTATTGTCAAGCTGTAAAACTTTTTTATCGTCAACCGTCACAAACTTAGCCGTTCCTACAGCGGCAGCCATTCCGTATGTTGAGCCGCTGGTCAAATCTTCGTTGTCGAAGTTAAGGCTTATGAGCGTTCCGTCCTCGGGAAGCTCCGGAGGGTCGGTAGGCTCGGGAGTCGGAGACGGCGAAGGCATAGGAGTCGGCTCGGCGAAGTCAGTATTGTAGGTGATAACGTCGCCGTCGAGGTTATCATACGACACAACTCTGTCTCCCGCCGTGTTGCACGCTCCCGTAAGCTCTATCGACTTTATGCTTATAGGCTTGCCGAGAACACCTGAAGCGGAAATATCACCGGTACCGCCGTTAAACGAAGCCGTTACGCTTCCGCCGCCGTCGATAAGTATTTCAACCGTCTTGTTATAGCCCATATTGTTTCTGTACGGCTGCGACGCGTGTCCCCAGCCGTTTGCGCTCGTTCTGCCGGAAGTGTTGCTCTTGCACTGAGCGTTCGGCGTTCCGTCAAGCACGTTTATTCCGCCGACATTAAAGCTCGTCATAGAGCTTGAGCCGACGTTGATTGTAAACGAAACAATCTCGTTTCCGTCCGCGTCCTTTATGGCAAAGGTGTTGTCCTTGCCGCCGTCCTCCCAGCCGGAGAACATATTGAACTGCAGTCTGAACAGCTGATTCGGCTTTAACTCTATCGCCTCTTCAAGCTCCGTGACAGCCGTTGAATTTACCGGAACGAATACGTTTCCGAAACGCTCGAGTCCGCACTCGTATATTACATTGCCGTCCGCGAGAGCGCCTGCCGTTCCATTGAAGATGTTGCTCGCGCTGTTTTCAAAATCATCCGTGAACGCCGCTATATCGGTTACGACCGGATCGTCCGCCGGTGTATCGGTTGAAGTTTCGCCGCTCAGCTGAAATTCCGCTATATTTGTCATTTCTGTCGGATTTGTGTATCTGTAATATCTGTAAGCCTTGTTATCGGCAAGCTCCGACGCGGCTATGGTTGTGTACTGATCCGCCGGTATAGCTGTCGCTATCGTGTATAAATCCGTCCATGTTACAGCGTCGTTTGAGCCTTGAACCTTTGCGCCTACCGTGCGCGCCGCCATGCCGTCGCCGCTTCTCGCCGCAAGCTTGACCTCGCTTATTTTATACGGCTCGCCGTAATCGTACATTACCCAGCCGTTTGCAACGCCGTCGAAATATGTCGATAAATCGCCGTCAGCGGCTTTTCTGTAATCCGCGCTGTCAGCCGGCGCGCTCGACGCGCTGCCCCATGACGGAGTACCCGAAAGCTTGTACGACGGTATCAGGAAGCTCTTTTCAACCTTGTAACCGCCGACTTCGGCGTATACCGTAACACTTCCCGCAGCTTTAGCCGTAACGACAGCCGTCTTGCCGTCGGAAACAATATCCGCAAGCGCCGTATCGGAAACAGACCAGGTAACATCGCCCTCGATATTTGTTTTAAGCGTAAGCGCTGCCGACGCTCCCACGCCGATTTCGTTTCCGCCGCCGGAGATTATCGCGTAATCCATGGTGAAGTCATCGTCTACGCCGCCGCTTTCGGGATCATAAGTTATCGGCTCGCTTACAGGCTCTTGTTTATCCCATATAAGAAGCTTATGGGTGCAGCTGGTAAAGTCGCCCTGAACGCTGTCCGAGGTCTTGTTCTTTGATACGTATACAAGCGCGTTGTCGGCGTTGTATGCCGCGAAATACGCATCGTATCCGCCCAGCGACAGCGGCAGGGCGTATTCGTATGAAAGTCCGTTTTCGTCCGCGGAGAAGGATTTTATGATATTATCCTGTGACGATTCGCGCTCGATTATATACGTTGTAATCGTACCCGCCTTGGCGGTCGTTATAAGCTTCTTACCCTGAAGCTCCGCTTCGCCTCTTATCGGTTTCCAATGCTCCGCCGCCGAGCCGGTGAGATTGTTCGAGCGGATTTCCGTAACAACACTTCCTATACTCGTGAACGCCGACATATCGATTTCGTAAGGAATATCGCTCGCGCCCGAGTTGTTGACAACGACCTTGATCGCGCCGGTGTCCTTATTGTACGCCGCAAGCGTCTTGTTCGACGACGCAATAAGCGTATCGCCCGGATTTATGTATTTTGTAAACTGACCGTAAGCGTAGTATTTGTTAGCCCACTCAACAGTTTCGGTATCATGGTTGCCCATGCCCACACCCCAGAGAGAACCTGTGACGTTCAGCGAATTGTTGGCTTCGGTTTTATTGCCCGTTGTCGGATCGACGAAATTCGCGTCTCTGTGAGAGTCGATTATATCCCACATAACCCAAGCCGAAGCCTGCATACCGTTAAGGTCAGTAATAATTCTGTCAGCGAGACCAAAGCCGTTCCAGCCGCCGTCAACCTCGCTCATCCACAGATTCTTTTTCGCGTCGATCGCAAGCTGCTTCACACCCGCGCGGTTCGAGCCGCCGTAGGTGTGCGTGTCAATTCTGTCGAGAGCCGCTTTACCCTCGTCGGTGAGCGCATTATACGAGCTAATCGTATAGCCGAGATCCGTTTCGTCGGGGCCTGCTACGAGCGTGTCGATACCCGCCGCCGTATACGCGTCCTTTAACGCCTTGATAATACCCGACTGATTCGCGCCCGGCTCTACAAGGTTACCCTCCTGCTTGTTGCTGAGAGCGCGCCAGTAATTGCTCTTTGTGTTGGGCTCGTTCATCGGCGAGTAGCTGTCGAACGGCAGACCGATTTCTTTCATGTGTTTAGTGACTTCAACGAGGAAATCCGCAAACACGTCGTAATTTGACGGGTCGAGATTTTCAGCTGTGTCGTCGCCGCCCGATGAGCATTGGCTCTTTGTCATAAACCACGGGGGCGAGTTTGTGTAGCCCTCGATATGTACGTCGGGATTCTGCTCCTTTATACGCGTAAGAACGTTGATCTGGTCGTGATCCGCATTCCAGTCCCAATCGTAAACAACATCGCCGTTTTCATCCTTTTTGAGGTTGGTGACGTCCGCGTTCTTCTCGCCCTCAGCCTGATACGTTCCGCCCTCGTACTGCGGAACGGCAAAGCACGGGAGCTTAGAGTCCGAGCGGTTTATGTGGTTGTGCGTCGGGTTGTCGCCGCCGCCGACGTTGTAGCGGACAATGTCAAGTCCGAGACCGTCCTCGGAATACAAATCCTCCGCCGCCTGCTGCGCCATCTTATCGCTGTGACCGATACGGTTGCCCCACCAGCCCATACTCGTACCCCAGCCCTCGAACTTACCGTCGTTAAACGGCGAAGCCTCGGACGGATCGAGACGGACGACCGTCGCCGAACCTGCAGCCGACACAACGCCCGTCGAAACGGGCATTACGGTCTGACATACGCCGAGCGTCATGGTGAGTGCCGTCACGGCGCATATGAATTTACTACGCTTCATGATTATGCTCCTTCCTGTTACGTGATTTACATAATTGATATTATTTCTATTGTATCACATTCGGCGCAAATATGCAAGACAATTATATACCGTTATCGACCGCGTTCGTAAATCCGCGCGTGTACACCGAAAGCTTGTCGGGCGCGCTTTTCACCATATTGCCGCTCTCGTCGTATATGATATATTTCGTGTCGTGCTTCATAACCTGACCGCCCGCGCCGCTCGCGCGCATATTGCGGTAATTCGTGCCGGGCAGCGGATTTAATATCGCCCCGACCCAGCTGTATTGGTAGTGGTCGATTTTACCCGATTTTCTTTTAATATCGCTTTCGTGCGCTTCTATGTACTCGTCGCTGTAGCCCGGACCGTCAAGATTTAACACGCGGTCAATCTTCATATAAAAATTGTCGGGCGCGGTTATGGCGGCGTGTTCGGCGAGATTGCCGCCGAGCGAATGTCCCGTAAGCGAAAACGAATTGAATTTACCGCCGAATTTATCGTTTATGTACCTCACATACCTCTCACTTTCACGCTGCTGCGGCGTCTGCGTGGAATTTATCAGCGCCGCATCGGACAAAATCCAGTCGTTGAGTATCTGCCGCGAATTAAAGCTCTCGCTGCCGCGGAACGCTATTATCGCGTCGCCGCCGCCCGTATCGATGCAGCACGCGACAAAACCGGTGCGCCTGTTGCGGTTCCTGTAATTTACCACCCTCCACGATTTGTACGCGCCGTTCATAATTTCATCGTACAATTCGGGATCGCGCTTTTGCCAATACTCGCCGAGGCTTTTGTTATGCCCGAAATGCTCGGCTATAGTCCAATCGCGGCGAAGCATAACGTCAAGCTCGTTAAAATCCATGTACGCTACCTGCGTTGCCGCGCGTAAATCCTTATCGGAAAATTTCATAATAAACAACTCCTTTTACCCTTTTGTTTATTATATTCGCGCGCATGAAAAAGCTCCCGCGCGGTGCGGGAGCTTCAAGTTAAAGCAAATCTTCGATTTTTATTTCCCTGCCGTTCACGATAACGCCTTCAATATCGTCCGTATCGACTATATTGTTAAAGCGCATGTAATACCAGGATATCATGCAGTTTTCTCCCTCGGGAAAACCGCCCGTGCGGAACGGTTTCGCGTTCTGCCAGTCTATTACCGTGCCGTCCTTCATTTTCACGGATAAATTCGCCGCGGATATATAAGGTTCTATGCCGCTGAATATATCAAGGTTCGCCCGATCGTTCTCCTTGATGTTTACAGCCTCGTCCTCCGTCAGCTCGCACCGTACAACAAACTGTGCCGACAGCGGCGACAGTGTTATGTCGGTAACGGTTATATTACGCTCCTCACATTCCATAGGAATATTGACGCCAAGCTCCCGCATATCGGGATTTTTCTCGCTGCTGTAGTTCCACGTGAGCTGCCACTTACCCTCAATAATATTGTTCCATTCATGCTCCGGCTCATAGCTTACATGTTCGCTTATGTTTTCAAGCGTCAGCGACCATTCGCAGTCGGGCAGCTCCGACGCGAAGCCTTCCGCCGTCGCTATGCACTTCATTCTGTTGCCGTCCGCTTCGACGACCGACACATCCATTGCAAACGAGCTGTATTTTTCCGGGTGATCCCAACTGTCCGAGGGTTCAAAATGATACCTTTCAAACTCGTACCACTGCTGCAGCTCCGTACCCTCCGGCGCGACTACCTCAAACACAGCGTAGACCGTCCGCGAGTCGGCGAGCGTTTGCAGCACGTTCACCGTAACGCCGTTATCCGTAACGGAACATACCGGCGTGTCAACCGCGTTTTCTATTTCAGAAAAATTTTCCTCGGTAACGCCGAGCATATCGCCGAGCGGCTTTTCAAGCTCCAGATAGTACGCCGCAAGCGCGGTCGTAACGGCGAGCAGCGCGGTGACGCACGCAGCAATAAGCATGGTACGCATAACGTGACGTTTCCTTTTCCTCGGCGCGGCGCCCGTCTTTTTGCTTATCAGGTGAAGAATACGGTTGCGCTCCGCGTTTGTCAGCGGCTCGCAGCAGTCGTCTTCAATTTCAATGTTTTGCATAATTTCATCGATTCCACTCATAAATTAACGCCTCCCTTTATCAATTCGGCTTTCAGCTTTTCCTTGTAGCGGTAAAGTATGTTTTCGACCTTCTTTTCATCGCAGCCCATATGCTCCGCGATTGACTTTACGCGCTCGTAGAGGTAGTACCGCCGCACAAATATTTCACGCTCGAACGGCGGCATATTGTCGATTGTCCTGCGTACTGTTTCAATATTTTCTCGCCGCGCGACCTCGTCCGTCATATCCGCGTCAATATCCTCGTCGAGCATAACGGGCGGCACAATCTTTTTAGCCGCCTTCAATTTGTCTATGGCGCTGTTGCGCGCGATACCGATAATATATCCCTTTACCGATGCCGCGCCTGCGAGCCTGTCAAGCGACCGCCACAGACCTATAAAGCTGTCCGCAACGGCTTCCTCTATATCCTCGCGGCAAAATCCCGAAAGAGTGTTCGCGCAGACAGTTTTAACAACTCCGCCGTACCTTTCGACAAGCGACGCGAACGCGCGTTCCGGCTCGCTTTGCAGAAATGCGGCTAATTCCTCTCCGCTTATCTCACTGTCCATATTTTACCCCCTCTTATCCTTCAATTAAAAGCGCTTTCATATATACAGTCCGTCCGCTGCCGCGTTTTCACTCATATTTATGTAAAAAACAAAATATATTTTTCTATTGACAAATATTATTTTTATGTTAAAATAAAAGAAGAAAGAGGCTTACCGCTTTAAAGGCGGTTCGTCCTAAGAGCCGCTAAATAGCCGCTGCATTAGTCGTGGGGGCGGCTATTTTTTTTATGTACTTAATCAATTCGATCAGTGCTATTATAATCAATAATGTCACAATCATTTCGATAATTTCCATAATATCACCCCCTTGTATAAGAGAGTGACGAACCGCCCTTAATAAGCCATCTTTCTTCCGTGTAATATTGTATCATATTATGTCGTTTGATGCAAGATTGTATCCATAAAGAAAGCACACCCGCAAAGATGTGCTTGACATACATATTTTTTAATGATATAATCAAGGTAAAGATAGGAGCGGCAAAACGGTTGTTTCTATTTCAGTAGTATAATTAAAGTGTAGAAAAGATTATTCTACCCAGATAACCGCCTTACTGCAATAGGGCGGTTATTTCTTGATTATCCATACAATAAACAAAATTAAGATAAGATTTATCGTTATTTCGCTCATAATATTTCCTTTCCGAAACAACCGCCTACCGCTCGCTGTCAATACCCGAGCCTTTCGGCTTGTTTAATTTTATCACATTCTGCCGTATATTGCAATATTTCTTTCACGTAAAAAAATCCGTAAAGCATGGCTTTACGGATTTTTTAAATCTTAATATTCTATTGTAACCGTTCGGCTGTCGCCGTCCCAGCCAACCACCGCATCGAACGCCTCCGCGACAGCCCGAGCGGGTACCATTGTGCGGTCGTTTACGAGCTGCGCAGGAACGTCAAGCTCGACTGCTTCTCCGTTTTTATAAAGCTTATTATCGCCTATGGTTATTTCTACCGTGACCCTGCCGCGTCTTGCCGTGGCGGTTTTTGTGTCCTGATCCCAGTCCACGGCGGCAGCCATAGCCTCAAAAATAGCGCGAAGCGGCACGAGAGTGCGTCCGTCCACAATGACGGGCGGCTGGTCGAACGACAGCTCTTTCCCTTTCAGCACCACCGAAACTCCCGCGTCCTCAAAAACCGCAGCGGTATTATCGGACGGGGCCGGCACATCGGGAGCCTGTATTGCGGAAGGGTCGGGTTCTCTGCCGAAGCACATGGCGTTGCCGCGCTTGTACAGCTTATACTTCTTCGACTGACCCGCGGCTTCTATTGTCAGCGTATGCTCGCCGTCCGTTATGCTGTTTATATCAAAATTGCATATATACGGTATGCTGTTTGCTTCATGGATCCACACGCCGTCAATTTTATACGTAACGGTAACATCGGGACGGTTCGCGAAATACGCAAGCGTGTATAGCTTCACAATCCCGTCATGCGCCGCAAGCGTCTCACCGTTATTCGCAGGACTGAAAACAAAATTAGGCGATGCGTCCGCACTCCTCAAATACGCTCCGTTTGCGGCAGCCTCATTGAAAATATCAACGGATGATTGATAGTCCGTAAAGTAATAATGCTCGCCGAAATTTCCGTATGATCTGTTAAAATAATTAATCATTTTTACCTGCGGATATTTCATTATAATATTCCACAGCATATTCCTCATACGAGGCTCGTTCCAGCCGGTATAATCGTCACCGAAGCTGTTAAGTCTTGCGACACCGCCCTCACTTATCATAACCGGCTTTTGTATGCCGTAATCACTCAAAAACTTCATAAACGGCTTTATTTTGTTTGTCGCCCACGCATAATCACCAGTCATAAAATACTGCGAGTCTACAAGCTTGGTATTCGGCTCGTTTGTAAAATACTTGGTCATGTAGCAGCTTATGCCTACCCAGTCCACATATTCGTCTCCGGGATAATAATATTCAAACGGTCTGTCCAACGCGCCCATATCGTTCGGCGACCACACAACCGCAAAATTCGGGTATTCGTGCACCATATTTGCCACATTTCTGAAAACCTGAACATACTTATCAGGGTCGTCACCGAGATTGGAGCAGTTCATTTCATTCGCAAACCGTATAAACATAGGTTTGTTGTATTTGCTGAGCGTGTCCAGTCTCGCTCTTATAATATCATAGTTCACATTGTCCAGCGAATTTACCGTCCAACCCACCATAGTTACAACATTATCGTTTCTAATCATTGAGTTTGCGGGATAATACAAATCCGGCTGACCGAAATCCTGAACATAAGTAAGATATGAGCCGAGCGGCAGGAACGGCTCAGAATATTCGGCGATCATACCCAGATATGTACCCGCCCGAGGTTCGAGCTTCGCTCCGTAGTACGGCGCGCTTTCGGGGCTGCCCTCAACGTACAGCTCAAAATCGGTCGCTGTCTCCATCGTTTTTCTTTCACTTAGCAGCGCACCCCAATCCGGTTCGGGAAAATTGTACGCTCCCGCAGCCGCGCCGAATAATGTCAGCGCAAGTATTGCCGATATGATTTTCTTCATAAATAAATCACTCCTATTCTAATTGAAATGTAGTTGTTTTATGGAACTCATAAATTGTTCCGCCCTTTAACCCCCATGCAATCTCAAAATCAACGTCATGCTCGTTGAGCCAAATCTCATGACTCGGAAAGTCATTGATACAAAACACCGCATGTTTGTGAGTTTGATTGATTTCATATATTTTCCACTTGAGGATTTTTGTCTGCCGATAAAAGCTGCGGCATACATAATAACCGTTAAAGGCGCTGTTAATCAGCATAAGCGCGCACATACCCACGGTAATAAGCGTGCTTCTGCCGACACATGAAAACGCTAAAACCATAAGACAAGGAATATAGTATATGTATGGATGATACCGCGCCCACCAGCTTTCCGGGAAAAACAGAGCCAAAAGTGCAAATGCAATAATAGCCGGAACTGCCGCCGAAACATTCTTTGCTTTAAACAATGCTATAATACCCAATATTATTGATAATATCAAAATACCGCTGAAAAGCACTCCAAATCCGCCGAGACGCGTATCGGGAACGCTTATTGCCCACAGCTCAGAATTGCGGTCTACGGTAAACGGGATTTTAAGCTGCGGCGTATCCTCAGGATTCGGTGTTGAGCGTGAGAACAATGAAACCAGCAAAGCTTCCGCCGTCGGCATATCCTTTATTCCTGTCGGCGCGTTCGTGTTCATTATATCATATTTCCCCTCTCCAAGTAAAGGGTATATCGGATTTTTCCCTTCCGTTAAATGTTTTATATACGGGTCGGCGCCCATTACGCATACGCCCATCACAGCCGAAAGCATTACAATGACGCATGGTTTCAGGATTTTTTTGCCGCGGTTTTTTATTGCTTTTGCAATACCGAACGAAATCAGCACCGCCCCGCAAAATACCGGCGCTGTAAACTTGATTGCGAATGACGATGAAAACGCCGCCGCAAGACATATATAGTCCAGATCGCCCGCCTTATCCGAGTAAATTTTCATTCCGTAAAAAGCGCAAACCATTATAACAGCCGCGCCCGGCAGATCATTCATAAAGGTAAAATACTGCGACGCGATAACAGGATTTGCCGTGAACATTGATGCGAGCAATAATGATACCCATATCTTTTTGCCGAACACCGAACGAATTGTGTCAAACGCGGTGAAAAAAAGCATCAGGACAAACAACATATTTGCTCCCTTCGCGTACTCTATTTTTCCGAATATGCTGTACACGCACGAATAAAGCGACCATACTCCCTTCGGATAGTTGTCAAGCCACAGCGCGGTATCCTGCATACGTCCGAAGGAATTGAAGTACCAAAACGAAAGCCGCCATGGATTCCACCCGTTTGAAAACGCATAAACAGCCTCCTTATGAAAGGACATTCCGTCATAGGAAACATCATATATATGTCCGGCGATTTTAATTGCTATCAGCAACAGCGCTACCGTTATCAAACATGATATAAAAATTGATTTGTTGAATTTTATGCCGGCTGCAGCGACGGCAGCAATCGCGATAATAAGCGAGAACGTTATATTTGTGATGTTGAGCATAAAGCATACCGATGAAATCAGAACGGTTATCGCAAAAATCAATATTGGAGCGGCGGCAAATCCGCTTATATCGATATTATCCGCCGCATTCCTTATTATACGGGTCGCTTTCATAAGAATTTCCCCCAACCTTCCGCATATTTTTCTAAATTATAGCACAGGATAATCAAAAAGTCAACTGTATACAGTTAAACTTTTGACAGTTAATTCGATAAAATTATAGATGACAAATAGGAAAGGAAGTGATTTTTATGACGATGGTTGACGCAGTTGCAAAAAGGATTCTTGACTTGTGCGGCGAACGCGGCATTACGCCGAACAAGCTAAGCACAATATCCGGCATGACTCAATCCACAATAAACAACATCATAAATACCGGGAGCAAAAATCCTACTATTTCAACGATAAAAAAGATATGCGACGGCTTGGAAATCACATTGTCTGAATTTTTTGACGATGATATTTTTTTAAAGTTAGAACAGGAAGTAAAATAATCGAATATAAAAAAAACGGGACGCGATATAAACGGAACGTCAAGAGCGGCCATATTGTTCGGCGGTCATACAACTGCCAAGAGATGAACAGTTTATTTCGTTTGCAAATCTGACAAATATAGTCTTATTATACGAATTGAGCCTTTTAAGCGTTTTACGCATACTGTCATAATTTACAGTCCCGCCCTCCACTGTTACAACATCATCTGACCCGATTATTTTATCTGCAGGGGCATAAAAATCGTACTTATCAAATGATTAAATATACGTTAAATATGAGCCGAGCGGCTGAAAATGTGATACACTCCCGGCTTCGGCTCAAATTTTGCCCCGTATTAAGACGTGCTGTCCGCCGGACCTTCAACATAAAGGCTGTTACCATAGAACGTCTTTGGTTGAGCAGCATACCCCGGTCAGACTGCGGAAAGCTGTATGCTCCCGCCGCCGCTCCGAATAATACCGGAGACAGTATCGCCGATACAATTTTCTTCATAACAAATACCCTCCCATAATTATAAAATCTATACTTTTTTACCACATCTATTCCGTTCAAGTAAAGAGTAAATTAAATTTTTTTACGCCCGACCGACATTTGAACGAAAAATCTATCGGCTGCGATGTCGGCGGTTACCGCCTCCCGCGCCGCGTATGATTACGATCGAAATCCGAGAAACGCTGAAAAGACAATACTTACAACCCAAAAAAAACACATCTTTACTAATATTTTAGTGCAAATTAATTGTATAAGAATATTCTTAGTAAGCTAATAACTTTTACTAAAATTATAGTAAAATAATCTAAAAAAGGGAGTATATTACTATGAAGAACAGATTGAAGGACTTGCGCGAGGATAGGGATCTGAGACAAATTGACGTTGCCTGTGCAATCGGTATTGACCAAAAAACATTATCCAATTATGAAACGGGCAAAACCAATCCGGATAGTTATGCTCTTGTGCGGCTTGCCGATTTTTTTAATGTCAGTATAGATTACTTAGTGGGCAGAGCGGATATAAACATTTCGTCGAAGGACGATATATTGGATGAAATATCCAATATACAAGAGCGGCTGGAGGATATAAAAACACAGTTATAATATTCAGCGGCTTCGCCGCGAAAGCTGCTGCGCCGAAGGCGCAAACTCCTCAAAAATCCAAAGCAAGCGAAGGCGTTGCAAGCGCATTTATAAGCGAGCAGCTGCAGTGCAGCGACGATTTTTGAGGAAAAAGGAGCATCGTGCGGCATAAAAAAGAATCCTTTGCCGAAGCAAAGGATTCGTAAAACTGCCGCGCCGAAGGCGCAAACTCCTCAAAAATCCAAAGCAAGCGAAGGCGTTGCAAGCGCCCGTAAGGGCGCAAATCCGTACGAAGCCCAAAGCGACAGCGAGCCGTCGTGAGCGCGCTTGCAAGCGAACAGGCGAGCCGAGCGACGGCTTCGGACGGCAAAGGAGCACCGTGCGGCATAAAAAAGAAGTCTTTGCAATGCAAAGACTTCGTAAAACTACCGCACGGTGCGACGTGGTGGAGATGAGGAGGTTCGAACTCCTGACCTCTTGAATGCCATTCAAGCGCTCTCCCAACTGAGCTACACCCCCAAATATAGTAAAGCCGCCGCGTCTGCGGCGGCTATGGCAGGGGCAGAAGGACTTGAACCCTCGGCACGCGGTTTTGGAGACCGCTGCTCTACCGACTGAGCTATACCCCTAAAATCAACTGCCTCACTATTTTACTACATTCCTTTTAAAAAGTCAAGCATTTTCTTGCAAAAGTGCGCAATAACCGCAAAAACGGTTCGGTTTTTTCAAACCGAACCGTTTTATTTTGGTTTTATTCCGTCATTACGCCGTGATTACTTATCCCACGTCACGCTTTGGTCAACCTTCGTCCATTTCTCGTACGTGTCATTCTTCTTCTCAGCATAGTGACCGTTTGTAGCCTCCTGTACCGCGAGATAGAACCATGCGGTGCTGTCCGAGTTATCCGACCATACTGTCATACCGTCGCTCAAATCGTCAACGCTTTCGGGTATTCTGCCGAGAACCCTGTTAATCATCGTCATTGCCTCGGCTCTTGTTATGAACCTGTCGGGTCTGAATGTACCGTCCTCATAACCCGATACCCAGCCGAGTGCCGCAGCGCGTTCAACCTCGGGCTTAGCCCAGTGACCGTCAATATCACTGAATCCGCTCGGCTCAACGTTTGCGCTGTCGTCGAAGCGTGCGCATATCGCGGCAAACTCCGCTCTCGTTATCGGCGCTTCGGGCGCGAACTCCGTATCGGAGCGTCCCGACACAATGCCGACATTCGCCATTGTCGAAACGGATACGTTGTACCAATTATCAGCGCTTACATCCTCAAACTTATTCGTTGACGACATATTGCTGTTACGCACGTCAGCCTTGAGCAAGCGATAGAATATCGCAACCGTTTCGGCTCTCGTAATGTTGTTGTTCGGACGCACCGTGCTGTCCTCGTAACCCATTACATAAGCGAAATGGTCGTCGGTGTTGAGAATATCGGACGACGAAGAACCGCTGCCCGTTCCGCTCGGATCTTTTGTATCATCCGGCTTTTCCTCAACCCACTTTGCGTAAACCGTCGTATTCTTTGTCATCTTAATCTTTTCAGCTTTTTCTGTAAGACCCTTGTCGGAATACCAGCCGTCGAATACGTAGCCTTCACGTGTCGGCGTCTTGTCAAGCGTTACTTCCTTGCCGCTGCTGTAGCGTTCATCGGCAATTTCACTTCCGCCGTTTGTCTCATATTTCAGCGTGTACTGCGTGCTTCCGCCGCCGCTTCCGCCACTGCTTCCGCCGCTTCCGTGGCTTCCGCTGCCGCCCGACTTCTTCTCCCAGCTTGCGGTCAGCGTTACATTTGTATCCGGCATCACAAGGCTGTCTCCCGGCTCAAGCAGCTTGCTCGGATTAGCGGGATCGATCCAGCCCATGAAGTTGTAATTTACTCTTGTCGGCTTCTGGTCCGGCAGCGTTACCGACACACCCGGCTTCAATCCCTCTATTGACTGCGGGAGACTTCTTACGGGTGAAATGCCTGCATTGTAATCCGAATCGGTCTCCTTAACGCCGTCCGCGAACGACAGTGTTAGGTCGTAATAATCGGGATTACCGTTGCCGTTTTCATCAACAGCCCACAGAGCGTACACATTCATCACCGTCGTGTTTTTGTCACGCTCGTACGGGATTTGCGCTCCCGCCTCATAGAATGTTATTGTCGGCTTTTCTGTCTGTACGGGATATGACTCGTGAAGCGTCCAGCCTATGAAAACGTGTCCTTCCATAGTAAGACCTTCACCGCCCGCAAGCGTTATATTAATGCCGTCCGCGTACCTATTGTCGTCAACGGGAGGCGTTCCCGCGCCGTTATTCGCGTGATACTTTACTGTATTGTCGGGCAGCCACTGCGCCGTGAGCGTAACCGTGCCGGTTATCGCCGAACTTTCGATTTTATCTCCCGGCTTATACGTTTTTCCGCTGCCGTCTGTCCAGCATTCAAACGTGTAATGCGGTCTTGTCGGAATGTAATTCGGGATTGTGTAATCCTCGTTCGGGAGAACATCCTCATTCTCCGGCATATTCTTTATCTGCGGATTCTCGTAGTCCGCATCTCCCTCATTTACGCCGTTCTTATACTCAATCGCGTATTTACCTTCCGCATAATCGGCAACGCCGTCACCGTCGCTGTCAACCGCCCACAGAGCGTACAGATTCATAATCTTGCCGCCCTCTTCAGGCGCGTAAGCCAAATCAGTCGTCGCTTCGGTGTAATATGTCACCTTTGATTCTTCCTTATCGGGGTCAAGCGTAATCGGATCGAGCGGTGTGAGCGTCCAGCCCACAAATACCGCGTTATCCTTCTTAAGCGTTCCGGCATCCTTGACGTTGACGTTGTAATAACGCGTTCCCGCATTCTCGCCGGAACTGATAAAGTAGAAATATTTTGTCAGTTCGGGTGTCTGCGTTGTTTCCTCAAGGATATATTCCGTATCGTCCGTGGGAACATCGCCGCTTGTCACATCGTTGGCGTTGTATTTTACTGTGTATCTGTCACCCTTTATCCACTGTGCCACAAACTCAACTTCTCTGTCGGGCATCGTGTATTTTCTGCCATCGTCGCCGGGCATATATACGGAGTCGTCGCCGTCAATATCCTTCCAGCCCTCGAATATTACTCCGTCTACCGTCGGAGGTGTCTGAAGGTCTACGAAGTCGCCCGGCTCGTGACCGCCCGTAACGTTATGCGCGTCTGTCGGCGCTTCGCCAGGTACGGGTACATCCTGATAAGCCGGATAGTATCCCAAATCATACGTAACCTTATGCTTGTTATAGTCGGGATTGCCGTTAGGCTTATCATACGTGCCGTCCTCATCGCCGTTGCCCCATTCGTCAACCGCGTATACCGCGTATACCGTAACAACGGTATCGGTACTCTTTATCACAAGACCGTTCTTAAGAAGATCCTCGGGTTCAGCCGTTGCCGCGGCTCTGTGTTCCGTCGGCGGAACCGTACTCGTCCAGCCTACAAATACCTCCTTATCCCCTCTTACAGGCTTGAAGGTTTCGTTAAGCGTAATCGTTCTGTCCTCCTCGCTCGCGTCAAGATAACGGTCAATCTCCTGTCTGCCGCTGAACGTACCGCCGTCAAAGTTATAGATAAGCTTTACCTTACCGTCCTGATAATCAGGCGCTCCGTCGCCTATCGTGTCTATAGCCCACAGCGCGTATACCGTGACAATATTATCATCGGTGTTTTCCGTCGGAATTGTTACCTGCGTTATCAAATCATCATCGGTCGGCGCGGGATCGTTCTGCTCGAGAACGTTTCTCTTATCAATCGTCCAGCCCACAAAATGATACGAATTTTCGCCGGTTGACGGTTCGCGTATCGGCAGTATATCCGCATGGAGCGCGACTGTCGTTCCCGGCAGGTAATCCGCGCTGCTTGTTGTCTTTTCCTCATCGTTATACGTACCGCCGTTATGGTCATATACTATGTGCCAGAGCTCCTCCGTATAATCCGCCTTGCCGTTGCCGTTCGTGTCTGCCGCCCATACGGCGTACAGCGTCATTATGTTTCCGTCAACCTCGTCCGGCGCGAACGTAGTCTCTTTCAGCGCCGCGATACCGCCGCCGTTTGCGCCGGTTGTACCGTCCGCGTTCAATATGCTGTTTTCAGCCGGAGTTTCCGTCAGCAGCGTGCTGCGCTTATCGTGCGACCAGCCGAGGAACACAGCCTTGTCACGGGTAATATCCGAAGCCTCCTTAACGGTAACAACATCGCCCGCGTCATAACTCGCGTTATCAATTGGAGCCGTACCCGTACCGCCGTTCAGGTTATATTTAACGTTTCCGGTCTTTTCCGTCCATTGTGCCGTAAGCGTTATATCCTGAGCGGGCATCACGAAGCTGTCATTCGCTCTGTACTTGGTAGTATCCGACTCATCGCTGCTCTTCCAGCCGTCAAACGCGCTGTTCGCAAGCATCGGCTCGGTACCGTATATTGTCACAATCTCGCCCGGTTCATACTTGTTGCTGTCAATCGGCGGCGGCACCGATATACCGCCGTTCAGCTCATACGTAACGGTATAGAAATCATAGTCCGGTTTACCGTGACCCGGCGTGCCGTTTTCATCCTCGTCAACCGCGTAAACCGCGTAAACGGTCACGTCTTCGGTTGTAAGGCTTACTTCCTTCTTGAGGTACGCGTCTATTTCAGACTTTCTGTTTTCCTCTCCGACCGTAATCGGGTCTTTATCTCTTGTCGGCTTAGTTATGCTCCAGCCTACAAATACTTCTCCGTCATTTCTCGAAAGCTCGCGCGACTCGTTCAGCGTCACTGTTCTCTCGTCAGCAGCGTCGTAGTATACGATTATGTCAGCTGCGCTCGCGTCAGCGCCCGTGCCGAATTTACCGCCGTTCGCGTTGTAAATCAGTCTTACCTTGCCTTCAAGATAATCAGCCACGCCGTTGCCGTCAACATCGAGCGCCCATACGGCGTAAACGGTTACTTTACCGTCCTTGTCTGCGTACTCGCTTTGCTGCGGCATGGTAACGTTCGTGATAAGCTCGGGCTGCTCCGCACTCGGAACATTCGACGGGAGTATGTTCTCCGTCTTTTTCAGCGTCCAGCCCACGAATACAACCGCAGTATCGCCCTGTTTCTCGTGCGTCGGCTTAACGGAGCCGTTAAGGAACGCGCGCACCGGTTCAATATCTGTGCTTGAATTGTATGTCTGCGCACTTACGGTATAGTCATTATGACCCTGACCCGCGTCAAACGTTCCGCCGTTGTGGTCGTATACGATATGCCACTGCTCGTCATAATCCGGTACGTTATTGTTATTCGCGTCAGCCGTCCACAGCGCGTACAGATTCATAACCGTGCTGTTTTCCTCTACCGCGAACGCTGTCGTTTCAGCCGTGCCCTTAAGCAGTATATCATCGCCGCTCGGCGCTGCCGTCAGCGGTTCATACTGCTTGTTCTTCGACCAGCCGAGGAATATATAGCCGGCTCTTGTCGGTATCGGATCAAACTTAACCGTTACATTTGCGCCAAGCTCATATTTGCTTTCGTCCGTCGGAACATCGCCCGTACCGCCGTTCGCGTGGTAAGCAATTCCGTAATCCGCGCCCCACTGAGCTACAAGCGTAATATCCGCGCCCATTTTATCCTTGGGAACGAACGCATTATCGCCGCCGTACTTATAGATTGTATCATCGCCGCCTTTAATCTTCCAGCCGAGGAACGTGTAACCCGCTCTTACAGGCTCGCGTCCGGGGATATTATAGTCAACGCCCTTGAGAACGGTTGCATTGGCGGGCATAGTGTCCGGCTGTACCTGTGTGCCTGCCGGCGCGCTGTCGTTCGCTTCAAATGTCACGCTGATATGCTGACCTTCCTCATAGTCCGCTGTGCCGTCACCGTTTTCATCAGCTGCCCAAACAGCGTAGAGGTTCATGATTACGCCGCCTGTTTCGGGTGCGTAGTCGATTGTATCTCCTGTTTTACTATAACCCGTATCCGCGTCTTTTGCCGTAACCAAAGCCTTCGGCTCATTTACCGACCAGCCGAGGAATACGGCATTGCCGCGCGACATTGTGCCTGCTGCCGCAAGTGTAACGGTCTTTGTTTCGGTAACGCTGTCATCCTCATTCACAAGATAATATACATTATCCTCACCCGACTTGGTGCTCTTAGCGTAGAGATTACTATTCTCGGGAACTGTTCCCGTACCGCCGTTCAAATGGTATCTTACCATGTAGCGGTCACTGTCAATCCACTGCGCCACAAACTTAACATCGCGTTCCGGCATGGTGTACTTGCTGTTATGCTCACTGTCCGGCATATATACCGAACCGTCACTGCCGTCTACTCCCGTATCCTTCCAGCCTACGAAGCTGAATCCCGTGTACTCGGGCGCGGGAGCCAAGTCAACCAAATCACCGGGCTCGTGACCGTCTGTGTGTATATCGGTCGGCGCAGTACCTGTTACCGCAGTACCGCCCGCCGTACCTAAATCATACGTAACCTTATGCTTATTATAGTCGGGAACGCCGTTCGGCTTATCATATGTGCCATCCGTATCGCCGTTGCCCCACTCGTCCTTCGCGTATACCGCGTAAACGGTAAGCTCCGCCTGATTTGCGGTCACGTTTGCTATATTATCCTTACAGAATCCGGCTGTGTCGGTCGGATCTGTCGTCACCGCATTATTCGGGCTGCCTGTCGGCTTTATTGTAGTCCAGCCTACAAATACCTCTTTGTCGCCTCTCGTCGGCTTAAAGCTCTCATTAAGTGTAATCGTGCCGTTCTCTGTCGGTCTTTCAAGGTATCTTATAATATCGTCTTTACCGCCGCCAAATTCGCCGCCGTCAAGGTTATAGATAAGACGCATCTTGCCTTCCTGATAATCGGGAACGCCGTCATTGTCGTTATCTGTCGCCCAAACCGCGTAAACAGGATAGTAGCCGTTTTCATCTCCATGCTTATACTCGGCTTTATTCCAATCCGCCACCTTCGGCATTCTGACATAATCCACAAGCTTCTCTGCCAGCGTACTCTCTTCATCCGCACTGAGCGCCGCCTTAACAGGTGTCGCCGCAGTTCCTTCCGCGTATGATTTTTCAGTTGTCCAGCCCGCGAATGTTACGGGAACGCCGCCTATAGCTGTATGTGTCGGTTTAACGGCGTTGTTTAAGAATACCATGTCACCGTCACCCACGTTGGGACTTGATGGATACGTAAGCGCGCTTATTGTGTAATCTGTTCTTCCCTGATGAGCGTCGAACGTACCGCCGTTATGGTCATACAGAATATGCCACTGCTCGTCATAATCCGGCGTACCGTTCTTATTCGCGTCAACCGCCCATACCGCGTAGAATATCATATACGAGTCGTTATCAGGACTGAGCGCAAACGGAATCTTACTTCCGCCCGCAAGGATACTGCCGTTTAACTCCTCTTTCTTTTCTTTCGTCGTAACGGGATCCTGTGCCTCATGCGCCGTCCAGCCGAGGAACGCATAACCGACTCTTGTCGGTATGGTATTATCAATAGTTACTTCATCGTTAATCTTGAATGTCTTGCTTTTATCAACCGCCAGAGCGCCCGTGCCGCCGTTCGCGTTATACGATACGTGATACGCCGCTTCCCACGTTGCCGTCAGCGTTATGTCCGCACTGACATTTTCGATTTTGTCGCCCGGATCATACGTATGTCCCGCGCCGTCACTCCAATTATCGAATGTGTAGCCCGTTCTCGACGGAGTTACATTCGGGATAGTGTAGTTTAATCCCTTAAGCACCTGAGCGGCGGGAGGCATATTTGCAACATCCTTAGAATCCGCCGCGTCTGTTTCAAGAACACCGTCCGCATACTTAATATTAAGCTTTGTTTCCTCATAATCCGGCTTACTGTCACCCGCGGACTCGTTTTCGTTTATCGCCCATACCGCATACAGGTTCATTATTCTGCCGTCTTTTTCGGGCTTAAACTCGGGGGCGTTGGCTGATGTGTAAACAATACCCTCTGCCGGCGCGCTTGTAAATACATCATGCGGCTCTATGCTCCAGCCGAGGAACACAGCATTTGTGCGCGTCGGTTTGCTTTCGGGAATTACGGCTTTATAATACGGGGCGCCGTCCTTCATAATATAATACTTATCTTCTACGCCTTCTTCCTTAACATACTTCTCGGAATCCGCAATCGCACCCGTGCCGCCGTTAAGGTTGTATCTTACGATATATCCGTCGCTTTCGATCCACTGCGCCGTAAACGTAACATTGCGCTCCGGCATGGTGTACTTTCCGCTATGCGTACTATCCGGAACATATACCGAGCCGTCGCCGTCGTCCTTCCAACCGACAAATTCATAACCGTCTCTTGCGGGAGCCGTCTGCAGGTCAACCTCGTCACCCGGCTCATGGAAATCATGTTTATCCTTAATATCATCTCCGCTATAATCGGTGTAGTCGCCCAAATTATATGTAACCGTCCATCTGTTATAGTCCGGCACACCGTTGCCCGCCGTATCTGTCTCGCCGTTCTTCATTTCATCAACCGCGTATACGGCATAAACGGTCACATCGGTTTTGTTAAGTTCAACACTCGTCTTAAGATAAGCGTCTATTTCTGATTTTGTACTTGTCGCCGGAATTGGATCTACATGACCGTCCTCACCCGGCTTTGTTATGCTCCAGCCGACGAATACCACATTATTACTGCCGCCTTTGCGTTCAGGTCTGCGCTCATTGTTAAGCTGAACCGTCCGTCCGCTTTCCACAGCATCATAGTAAACAATAATATTTTCTTCGCTGTCGCCGAGCTTACCGCCGTTCAAGTCATAGATAAGGCGAACCTTGCCTTCCAGATAATCGGCAATATCATTATTGTCATTGTCCTGAGCGTATACCGCATAAACCGTCTTTGTTCCCGCCTCGTCGCTATCATCACCAAATGTTACCGTCTCGGTCAGAACGCTTGCATCGGGTTCTGTCGTGTATACTGCTTCGGGCTTTTTCTCCGACCAGCCGATAAACGTCATTCCCGGGGTTTTAACAGGCTTAACACTCCTAACAAGATATACCGTCGCGCCGGATATATAGCTCTGATCCTTAACTTCTTTTGTCTGCGGAGTACCATCCGTTTCACCGTTGATAGTATGATCTTCACCGGCATCGTAAACAAGCGTCCATGGATCTTCCGAATAATCCGGCTTACCGTTCTTATTCACGTCAACCGCCCATACGGCGTAGAAAATCATATATGTGTCGTTATCGGGACTGAGCGTGAACGTCGGCTTTGTTTCGCTATCTCCGACCTTATACATCTTAATATCATTCGGGCCTGTTCCTTTGCCCTCAAGCAGTTTAGTTTCCGCTTCCTTAGTAGTTACGGGATCAGCCGCATAATGCGCTGTCCAGCCGAGGAAGGTATATCCGTCACGTGAAAGTCCCGTCGGATCATCAAGCGTTACTGTTCCCTCTCCGTCCTTGGCATAGCTGTCGCTATGTTCCGGCACCGTTCCCGTACCATAGTTTGCTCTGTAAACTACGCCGTACGCCGCTGCCCACTGGGCAACAAGCGTGACAGTCTCGCCCTTGTTTAGTTTACCTGCCGGTACAACGCTTGTTCCACCAGTATATCTATAGTTTGTTTCATCGCCGTCAATCTTCCAGCCGGTAAATCTATATCCCGTTCTTGACGGCTCGATATTAGATATGGTGTAATTCTCCGCAGGGTTCACCGAAACAGTCGGAGGCAGGTTGGTTACGCCGCTCGGATCCCCTTCAACACCGTCATCATAAACTATAGTGCAAAGTCCGTCTATATAATCAGCCTGATCGTTATTATCCGCGTCAAGCGCCCATACCGCGTAAAGCGTCATGGTATCAGTGCCAGTATTTACCGCAAACGGAGTTGTTTTACCTGCCGTTAATACGCTGCCTTCCGCAGGCGCACTTGTAAGCAGTGTGCGCTGATCATGCGACCAACCAAGGAATACCGCGCCTTCAACCGCTGTTTCCGAGTCTGCAGGCTTAGTATACGTCAGCTTGCCGTCACCCGCGATTGCTTCTATCGTCACCGTTTCGCCCGGAGCGTACTTCTTACTATCCGTCGGAAGTGTGCCGGTAATGCCTAAATCTGCGGTAAGTCCAAGAGCGGTATGGTTATTATCATAAACAACCGTTCCCTTCTTTTCCTCCCACTGCGCCGTAACCGTTACGTCCTCATCGGGCATAACAAACGTACCGCCCGGAAGGAGCAGAGCGCCGCTCTCATTCGTCGGGTCTTTCCAACCCTTGAAACTGTAACCCTCGCGCTCGGGGGTCTTATCTTCAATAGTTATAACCTCACCCGGAGCAGCAAACGGTATATCGCTTGGCATAGGACTAAGCGACGTGCCGCTGTCGCCGTCGTCAAACGTTACTTTGTGGTCGTCATAGTCCGGATTGCCGTTGCCTTTACCGTCACGGTTGGTAGGATCACCCTTTTCGTCCACGGCGTAAACCGCGTAAACGGTTACGTTTTCCTCCTGAATGTCAATCTTTTCAAGCAAATCAGTCGGTTTTGAAGAAACAGCATCTGCTTTTCTTTCCTTGCTCCAACCGATAAATACTTCTTGTTTTCCGCCGCGCGGCTCGGGGTGATAATTCGGGTTCGGAGTAATCTCGCCTCTTTTCTTGTCATAATAGGCAACTCTTTCTATATCACCGCTATAGCTGCCATCACCTGCTTTTGTTCCGTTATTATAGTTATACGTCAGCTTTACCTTGCTTTCGAGATAATCCGCCTCGCCGTTACTGTTTTCATCCACAGCCCATACCGCGTAAACGTTATGTGATCTTGTGGTTTCATCATCATTTTTCGGCGGCTCATCGGGCATGGTTATTTTGTCCTCAATAAGTTCAGGCACAGTTGTCCCTTCCTTATCTATGATTGCGGGATTTTCGCTTGTTGTCCAACCGACAAATACAACCTTATGCGAATCGGAATCATCATGCGTAAGCTTTTTCTTTTCTTCTTCAGTGCTATACTTAAGCTCCGCTGTTGTTTTTGCAAGATAGCCCTTATCGTCCGTGCCTTTGTCAAGAGGAATTTCGCCGTCGGTATATGTGCCGCCGTTCAGATTGTACTTAACGAACCATGTTGTTTCCTCATAGTCGGGCGTGTCGTTCTTATTTACATCTTCCGCCCAAACCGCGAAAATGTTAAGGACATTACCGTATATACTTCCGCTATATGTATCATATGTCAATGTACCCTCGCCAGTATCGGTGCCGGGTATAATCCCCGCCGCAGTTTCTGCTTCAGTGTTTTTAACCAAGTCAGTCAGATGTAAACTCCAACCGAGGAATATTGCGCCCTCGCGTTTGAGAGCTTTAGTGGAAGTATCGTGAACCATTCCATCTTTATTCGCCTGAACAGTTATTTCTTTTTCATCTTCCTGTACATACATCTCCGTATCGATCGGCACATTACCGCTTGTCGCGTCGTTCGGACGGTAGATAACCATAAAGTTGGTCTTTACCTCCGGCTTCCAAATCGCGTAGAGAACATCGGCGGTTGCGGATTTGTTGAAGCTTGCTTTGTCTGTACCAAACTTATATAAACCGCTGTAATCGTAATCATCTCCTGATTTTTCCACTGTCACCTTGTTCAGGCTCCAGCCCATAAATTCATAACCCTCGCGTTCGGGGTCTGCGCTGCCTGCCTGTATTATAGAAACCGATGCGCCTGACTCATATGTGCCCGTATCAGTCGGCATATTTTTAACGTCCGCCTGACCGCCCGCGTTAGCGTCATAGATTACCTGCGAATAGTCGGGTGTACCGTCGCCGGGCTTGTCACTGCTCGTGCCGCCGAGCATATCCACAGCCCAAACGGCGTAGAGATCCATAACACGGTCACCGTCTGCATCCTCAAATTTGAATGTTTCTGTTGTACCGTCTTTCTTGTACAATGGAGTAGGCACATCTGTCGTTTGTGTAATCAGACCTTTTTGTTCGGTCGTCCAGCCGAGGAATACCGCGTAATCGCGCGTGGGTTCATCGGCTGCAACCGTTATATCGTCTGTGGACACACTGCCGTCAGTGTTTGCGGCAACAGACTGATCCGCCGGTACAGTACCGCCGGTATTACCGTTGCCATGGTAAACAACGGCATAGCCCTCGGGCGTCCACTTTGCCACGAGTATATCAAGCTTGTCGTTCTTTTTGAATGTTTGGTTGTCACCGTCCGACTTGTAAACATTTCCTGACGTATCGTCCTTCAGCGTCCAGCCGTCAAACTTCCAGCCTTTTCTTGTCGGCTCGCTCTCACCGTAATCGGTCGGCTTAACCTTTACGTCATCGCCCGCATTATAGGAACCATTGTCAACGGGTATATCTTTAGCGTCCGTCACGCCTTCGCCGGCTTCGTACTTCACCTGGAAATAATCCGGAATACCGTCGCCCGCGGGATCGTCACCGTTGCTGCCGGGGTACTCATCCGCCGCCCATACGGCATACACCTTCGGATCGGTTCCTGTGGTGTCAACCGTTGTTTCAACTAGAGCGTCTACTGCCGCCTTTGTGGCTGCAGGAATTGTGCCTGTATTATTTGGAGCTGTACTCCAGCCGACAAGCGTCGCGCCCTCTAATTTCGGGACATTATCATCCTTCGGCTCGGTATCTGCGATAGGCCAGTTTGTCGCCTTTTCAACATCGCTTGCAACATACTGTTCGTTGCTGTCCTTGTCTTTACCGCCGTTAAAATTGTATGTCAAATCAACCGTATTGACGCCGGTTATGCTCGTTTCGGGAATACCGTCGCCGTTCGCGTCCGCCGCCCATACGGCGTGGAAATGGAGATCTGTTTCACCCATTTCTGCGGTTGATGATGGATCCTCAAGCGATGCCAACACTATATCCGCCGGCATTTTTTCGGGTATGTAATGCGCGTCGTCTTTGAGGGTACTCAAATCAATCGTACCCTTTACATTTTCCGGAGTTTCCGTGCTGTCGCTCACGTACCAGCCCATGAACACGGCTTTGTCTTTTTTAAGGATATTGCCGGGTTTGCCGTTGCCGTTGTTCTCCTTTACGGGCACATTAAAGCCCTCGACATAGTAATGAGCATCGCCGTTACCGTCGTCCGCGCCGAGCTGCGGCGCAACGCCCGAATCCGCGTCATTGTCGTGGTAGTACGCGGTATGGAAGCAGTCAATCGGGATTTCAACGGCGTTTGTGCCGATGAGATGACCGTCAACGTCGCCGTAGCTGTACTCTATAACAAAGCTGCCGTTTCCTGTTATTCCCGTTACGTTTAACTCATAAGGCTGCGAACCGTCATATTTTCCGCTGCTCTGGAGCTGTGGCTTTGTCACTGTCACCGCAGCATTTTTAAAGTACTCATTCGATTCGTTTTCCACTCCGCTCTTTGCGTTTATAATTGTAAACGCGGAATTTTCCATAATAAGCGCAAGATTAATTTGCGCCGTTCCGCCTTTAACCGTTATAGGATCGCCACCGCCTCCGGGAGTTATTGCCGTTTCTTTCTTTTGGTCCGGCTTGCCCTCTATTGCAATTGTCGGATGATAATGGTCTGTATCCTCGGGGTCGGACAGCACAGGAATGTACGCGTCCTCGTATTCAACCGTTGACGCTTTTTCACTATCCTGTTTCGCTCCGAACGGTGCGTTGTTATACACCTCCGGCGCCGCCTGTCTGAACGTGTCCGTTCTTTCGGGATAACCCGCGTCTGTCTCAAGATACCTGTACTGCTGTATATGTATCGTGTCAATGTTCTCGTTGCCCGGTGATGTTTTTGTACCTGATGAGTTGCCGGAGAACACATCGTTCGGAATGTTTTCAACGTGTCTTGGGAAAACGACCGTTCCCTGTATATCGTTAAGCGGCACATTGTTTTTGTCATCAGTACCGTAATTTCCGAACGCGTAGCTTCCCATTGTTTTGAGGTTTGCGGGAAGCGTAAGCTCTTTAAGTCCGCAGTTACTGAACGCGCGGTATCTTATACTTTCAACGCTGTCGGGTATTTTGATCTTTCCGTCTTCTATAGTTGTTCTGTAAAAAACGGAATCGTTTATTCTAACAACGCCGTCGGGTATTGTGATATTTTTTATATGTACCCTGCCGTCATGATACGCATTAAACAATGGTCGATTCTCGTCATACTGACCCACGCCCGTTATTTTTATTTTCTCCGAATCTGTGCCGTCGCTCTTTTTATAGCTGAGCTCCGATGGTATTGTAATTTCTTTGCTGGCAATCTTTGTTTTATAGTTACTGTCTGTAACATTTTCCTTATTATTAATGTCATATCCTATAACATCACCCGTAAGGCGGTTAAACGTCCATATTCCGTCTTCCTCCACCGACGTTACATTGGTCTTGTCAAATGTACCGTCCTTATATTCTATATCCGCGTCATACGCGCCGAACGGCGCGGACGCCGCCGCCGGGTCATCGTCGTCCGACGTGCCCGTTACATATATTTTTTCGTCAGTGTCAATAAACTGACCTTTCATACTTATTTTTGTAAGTACTTTACACTTGGAAAAAGCGCCGCTGTGAATTTGCTTTATATCACATGTCTGCTCTTCGGCGGTTTTGCGGAGGATTACATAGTCGATCCATGCGCCTTGGTTATAACTGCCTCCATTCAACCATCCCGAAATGCCTATCTTTTCTTCGCTGTTTAATGTAAACTCTTTTATTATTTCACTGTTTGCACTGCTGCCGTCATTCTTCTTTATCAGCTTCAGCAGACAGTTGTCCGCGCTCTTGTCTGCGTCCTGTGTTGCTGTTCTTATCTCGACTCCTCTCTCATTCTTCGCTATATAATAAGCGGTCAGGCTGTATGTTCCCTTTGTATACTCATTTTCTCCGAGATATGTAACCGAGTTTTGGGATTTCGTGGCTGAAAATTTGCCGCCGGAATATTTGCCCTTGTCAGCAGCTGCAACATCAGGCGCTGGCGTTTCTCCCGTGCCTTCTGTTTCATTCTTGGCATTATCCGCGCTTAACGTCTCCGCCTCCGCGAAGTATACTATTTCACTGTCGTATTCATAATCGGTTATTTCGCCCGTGTAATGACCGTTTCCGTCTCCATCGTCAGACCATTTGAGCGATACGGTAGGAGCGTATGTTGATCCGGAGTAAACATAATATCTTCCGTTAAGCTCCACTACCTTGCTTAGACTTACCTGTGCTTCAGCTTCGGGTACGGGGTCTGTCTCTGTCGGCTTATCAATCTCGCCCTGTATGTAACCGATTATCTCTTCACCCGCTTTTTGAGTGATTGTGTAATATGTGTTACCATCTTCAATAGGCGTAAGCGCGCCCGGCTCAGTCGGAGGTTCGTACGTCGGAGCGGGAGACGGTTCTGCCGCGTCACGCGTGTTGAATGTAACCGTCGTAAGAGCGTCACATTCTCTGAACGCCCACTGGTTTACTTCTTGTACTGTACTCGGAAGCTCGATCTTTCCAAGCGAGGTACATTTTCTGAAAGCGTAAGTTCCAACCGATGTGACACCCTCCGGTATATTTAATACATCCGTTAGATTTGTGGCATTCCAAAACGCGCCGTACGGAATTTTATCCATACCGCCTTTGATGTTTGTAAAATCTATTTTTTTAATCGCCACGTTGCCCGGGCGGCTGCCGAACGCGCCCTCCGCTATACCCTTGACATCATATTCCGTAGAGGTTTCCTCGTCAAAGGTATTTTCAGTCCATGTGCCGACCCTTATCTTTTCCGGCAATGTAATTTCCACAAGATTCACATCCGCCGGAGCGCCGTCCGGCTTTTTAGTATCATCCAAAATTGTAAATCCATCATACGGATTATTAAATGGGTCTCCGTTAAGTGTTTTATTGCTGTAATACCAGTAATTTATATTATCTGCTTTTGTTGTAGAGTCTATTGTGTACTTATGTTCGCTTGTGTCATATTTTGCCGAGCCTATTTTAAGACCGTAAATAAGGCCCGTATCTTTGTCAAATATGTACGGGGAGTTGTTGTCATATCCGTGATTTGTGCCCCAATATATAACCGCGTCAATGCCGCCCCATGGCGCGCCCGTAAGTTCAAATCCCTTTGTAACTTCGGAGCAGTCAACAAAGCAGCTTTTCGCCACATCGGAAAAAGCCTGACTGCCTATGCTTGTTATATCATTGGGAAGCTTTATATATTTCAGGGCTTTGCTGCCGTAAAAAGCCTGCATACCTATTGTTGATAATGCCGTAGCACTCATATCCAGCTCTTCGAGCGAAGTACAGTTCCTGAACGCGTTCGCGCCGATCGAAGTAAGCGACGTAAGCTCGTTAATATTTATGGTTTTCAGCGAGGAAGCTCCGCTGAACGCGCCGTCGCCGATTGTCGTGACTTCTTTGGGCAAAGTGATCGTGCTGAACAAATTTGAAGCAAACGCATTCGCGCCGATTGTTGTAATTTTGCACGGAGGCTCCTCATCGTCATCGCCTTCCAGTCCGCGGAAGCTCACCTCCGTCAGTCCGCAGCTTGCAAACGCGCTGTCATCTATCGCCGTCACATTATACGTCTTGCCGCCGTTCGACTCGGAAAGTGTTACATAAGACGGAATTTTAATGCTTGTTTCCTTTGATTGGCGGTTAAATTCCTTGATCGAACACGTATCTGCGCCTGTTATCTGAATAGTGAAAAAGTGTGTAATAGACGCGCTTTTATCATTAACCGCGTTGGTTGTGTCCGCGCTTGTAAGCGTCACAACATCGCCCACCTGCGGTTCGCCCGCGCGCGGCGTTGCTTCGCCTGCCGTCTCGGTCGGTGCGGCGAAAGCCACACTCAAATTGGGCAATAAGCTTACACTCATTGCCGCAGCCAATAGCATTGCTGTAATTCTTCTCCTTCTCTGTTTCATGAACTCCACTTCCCTTTCTTGTTACATTTTACCGAAAATCACATAAAAATACTATTGTATAATATACTATTTTACTATTCGAAAATTTCAAAGTCAATATCTTTACACATGATTTTGTTCAAAAAACAGACTTATTTTTGTATCATATTGCCAAAACTGCACCCCCCCCCCGATTTTTTTTGTGCATACTGCATAAAAATCGCATTTGTTCCATAGCCTGTACGGGGCGGCGCGTTTTTGGCAAAAAAATACCCCGCGCATTTCCCGCGCAGGGTATTGACAAGCACGATTACTTGAACAGCACCTTTATATGCGTGTCGTCCAATCTTGCAATCACTCTGTAGCCGCTCTCGCTCGCAGTAGCCGTGCCGCCGTCACTTACGGTGCAATTACCATTCACCTTGCACGTGCCGTCGTCGATTACAACAAGCTGACCCATCATTCCGACTATGCCCCATTCCTTGCGTT
Organism: uncultured Clostridia bacterium; assembly: GCA_947626045.1. GTDB lineage: Bacteria > Bacillota > Clostridia > UBA1381 > UBA1381 > Hominilimicola. The sequence continues at coordinate 36,071 of CANQQS010000007.1, forward strand.
CCTCGCGAGGAATGTACTTCTCGTCGGGGTTATAGTCGGGGTTCACAATCGGCTCCACCGCGTCGCACGCGTCATGAATGAGATTGCCCTCATCGTCGTACTCTGCGTCGTGATGAACCGTGTGCGTAAGCACCCTGCCGAAAATATCCGTGAGCCACATTCCCTGCCATGTGTCGGCATGGTCATTGCCGATTACGCCCGGCGCTGCCGAAATTGCGCCGAGTATGTAATCGTCGTCCGCGTTCGCAAGGCGTATCTTGTCGCCGTCGAGCGTCACGAACAAGCCTGTCCTGTCAACGCTGTCGGGGTTGCCATCGAGCCACTCAAAGAACTCCGCATAATCCGCGCCGCTGGAGTGGAACGATTTCAAGCCGTACACGTCACCGGAATATGCCACACGAAAAGCATTGGATCTTTTTTCAGTACCGCTACCGTTGCCGATAAAAAACGCGTCACCATCTGTACCGACCAATGCGTTACCTTTCGTTCCTTCTATCGCGTAATGACCGAATTTTGTCTGAGCTTCAAGCCCTATATTCTCATTGCCAAAAGTAAACGCCGCAACTTCTGATGCTTGACAGCCAATACCACCGGCAAATGACCGTGCGCCGGAAGCTTTGCAAACGTAACCAAAAGCAAAAGAAGTAGCTCCGTCTGCTGTGCAACTATGACCGTTAGCGATAAACGACTCTGAACCTGTGCCGGCTTTACCGACTTTGCTGTTGAGCTGCATCTGCACATTGCTCGTGACGCCGTCGAGATAACCAAGTTCCGTCGAGGTGACGTCTGAAACAGCCACCTTACCGCTGCTGTTGGATATCAGCGCTCTATTTGCGGTGAGGTTGCTGCTCGTTATCGTAGACGCCGCGCCGGTGATTGAAGCATTGTCGCCTTTTGCTCCTGCCGGACCTGTCGGACCTTGCGGACCTGTTGCACCCTGCGCGCCTTTTATGCAGCCCTTGTACGTCCACTGGGCGCTTGTGCCGCTGCCCGCGGTCGTACATTCGTAAACGTTGCCGTTTGACGTGTTTAAATATTTGTCGCCGAGCTTGACGAGCGGGCAGCCGCTGTAGCTGTACGCGCCCGACATGCCGCTTATCGACGTGCCTGTCAGCCACTGACTGCCGCTCATGTTGACGTTTCCGCTGCCTGTGCCGACAAACAGCTCATGCGTGTCTGTCGTGTACGCCGGCTCGCCCTGTGTGAGTGTCGGGAGTTTTGATTTAATACCACGTCTTAGCTGTATTCTGTTCGCCATATCAAACCCTCCTTAAAACGTGCCGCCGTCAAGCGTGCTGCTTGAGTCAAGCTTCGCGTTCCACGTTGACTTTTCCGTGTCGCTCACAAAGCGGTGCGTAGAGTCCTGCGTAATCATCGACGCCGCGTGGCTTGAAGGGTGTGTGTAGTTGTTCGCGTTCGCGGCGATACCCGCGAGTTTTGTCTTTTCGGTGTTCGTAAAGTCCGCCTCGGAAAGACCCTTGCCCGCCACCTTGTCAACCTTATTGCCGATTGCAGAGTTCAGCGTTTCCACAACGCCCTCGTTCTTCTGCATCTCGTCGGCTATCTCTTTGAGCGTGTCGAGAGTGGTCGGCGCGCCGTTTATGAGTTCGGTGATTTTCGCCGCGATCTTTTCGTCGGCGTAACGGTTCGCCTGTGCGAGCGCGGACGCAGCCGCTGCGGCGACATCGGCTGTGACGAGTATTTTCGTTCCGTTCGCACCGCCTACATAGAGCTGCGCCGTGCTTTTGTCCTCGTTGTACGCGATTGCTGCCTCGCCTTCCGCAAGCGTGACGCTGCCGATGTTTGACGCAAGTCCTCTTTTAAGTAGTATTTTTGCCATATTATCCTCCTTGTTTACGTATGGCTCCCCATTCCATACATTACACATTTTTACCGGAAGATAGTCTGCAATACGAGTTTTTCGGATTGGTTTATATTATATACTATTTTCTCGAATTTGTCAAGTGTTTTTTGAAAAATAATTCGAGAAATTCGTATTTTATGTTTGACATTACGAAAAAAAGATGATACTATTATCACAAAGGGAGTGATTACTGTGGCTTTAAGAATACGCGAAGCGCGCGAGCGTCTGGGCATAACACAGAAGCTGCTCGCCGACAAGCTGAAAATAAAGCAGACAACCTTTAACGGATACGAAACCGGCGCGCATGACCCCAAATCCGAAACGCTTGTTAAAATTGCGGAATATTGCGGCACAACGGTCGATTTTCTTGTGGGGCTTGCCGATAATCCCGAGAAAAGCGACGGCGAAAACGGCGTGCTGTCCGTCAAGGAGCGGGAGCATATCGAAACTTACAGACGGCTGGATGCGCACGGCAAAGAAATTGTGGATATAGTTATGCAAAAAGAAGCGCAGCGCATCGGCTCGGAAAAACGCGCCGAAATAATACCGATGTACCGCTTCCCGTTTTATGACATTCCCGCATCCGCCGGAACGGGCGAGCCTCTCGACATATCCGACGCCGAAACGGCAGCGCTGAGTGTTAAGCCGCCGCGCGGCACGGACTATATTCTGCGCATTTCCGGCGACAGTATGGAACCCGATTATAAAAGCGGCGATTATGTTTATGTCAAAAAAACCGAAGAACTTGAATATGATGAAACCGGCATTTTTTTCGACGACGGCAATGTATATATGAAGAAGTACACTTCGGAGGGGCTTTTGTCGCTCAATACGAAATATAAAATTATTGAGAAAAATGACAATATCCGTTGTCTCGGTAAAGTTATCGGTAAGGTTAAAGGCAAGGTTGAAATCGACGGATAGGTTAAGATTGATGCGCCTTATTTTGCCTTGAAGAATTTTAATTTGCGCGGTATAATGGATTTATTACACAAAAGGCGGTGAAAATATGCGGATTGCAATATGTGACGACGATAAAAAGTGTATTGAAACAGCGTCTCGGTATCTTGAACAAATTGGCGAAGCGGATTTTGAATACGACACATTTCCGTCCGGCGAGGATTTATTGAAGGTATATCGGAAAAGCGGCTGTGTTTTTGACGCGGTTTTTCTCGATATGGAAATGGACGGCGCAAACGGCATTAACGTTGCCAACGAGATACGCGGTACAGACAGGCACGTCATTATCGTGTTTGTTACAAGCCACACAAAATATATGCAGGAGAGCTTTGTCTGCTCGCCGTTTCGGTTTCTTGTGAAGCCGGTGAGTTTCGAGGATTTCAAAAAGGTATTTTTTAAAATTCTTGACAGAATTGAGGAGGACAAGCTCACGCTGTCATTCAGCGAGGACAGAGTAAAGGTGCGCCTTTTGTATGAGGATATTCTGTTTCTGCAAAGCATAAATCATCACACCTGCATACAGGCGCGGGACAAGCTGCACACGACATACACCGCTTTGTCGGAGCTTGCGGCGCAGCTTAACACGAATATTTTCGTTCAGGTACACCGCTCATATATCATCAATATAAATTATATCCGAGCCGTATCGAAAAGCGAGCTGTTCGTCCGCGGATATAATCACCCCATACCTGTGAGCGATAAATACAGAGACGAACTGGAACGCAAGGTGTTTCTGTTCGAGGAAAGGAAGCGGCTGATGTGATTATATACAAATTGGTTGATTTTTCAGCGGGATTTATTGAGATTTACCTGTTTTTCCTGCTGTGCGAAACATTTATGGAACGCCGCGAAAACTGCCGTAAAATTATATACGTTGCAGGAGCGGTGCTGGCGGGAATACTTACGAATGTCAGCGCGGAACTTCTGCCGGTATCGCTGCTTAATCTTATTGTGATAATCGTTATTCAAATTGCGTATTCATTTTTGTACAAAGGCAGCATAAAGGCGCATATACTGCTTCCGATGCTGAGTAATACAATGGCTACGGCAACCGAAATATTTGTGCTTTTCGCGCTGTCAATTCTGTATAACGCGGATATATCCGCTCTTATCGCCGCCGGAACAATGAGAATGTCGGGCGTTATCTTATCAAAGTTCCTGTTATATATAGTCATAAAATACATCTGCTTCAGATTCAAGCGCGAGTCGGTGGGTGCCGATATAAGCTACTGGGTATTGTTTGCCGTTCTGTTCGGAATTACGATATTGACGCTGTACACGTTTTGCAAAATGCTTGAGGAAAATCCGAGCGCGTATATAAGAAATCTGACTATGATAAGTATTCTCGGACTGAGTGCAGCGAACGTGATTATTTTGTGGCTGTACGAGAACACCTTTAAGCAAAAATCGCTGATCAATCAGAAGCAGTTGACCGAGGTGCAGTTAAAGGAGCAGATAAAGCATTACAACGACATAACCGCCGCTCAGGCGCAGACGAGAAAATTAAAGCACGATTTGTCGAATCATATCATCTCAATTAAATCATATGTTGAGGACGGTAAAAAGGACGAGTGCTTAAAATACCTCGACAGTCTGACGGATTACGCAAATATAAATTCCGATATTATTGACACGGGAAACTCTGTTATCGACGCGATCTTCACCGCGAAGCGAAATCTTGCGCGCGAAAGGAACATTGATTTTTCCGCCGATATACAGATACCGGCAGACTTAAAAATAAATTCCTCCGACTGCTGCGTGATTTTCGGCAACGCGCTCGATAACGCGATAGAAGCCTGTGATAAGGTTCAAGGTGATAAATATATCAAGGTGAGCCTTGTTTATCAAAACGGCTCGCTTATGTGCAAAATTGCAAACTCCATGAACGAAGCAAAAAATCCGCTGCTTAAAACAACAAAGGCGGATAAAATCAATCATGGGATTGGACTTAAAAATATTCGGGAAACACTGAATAAGTACAGCAGTATGCTACGCGTCGAGCAAAACGCGGGCGAGTTTGTGCTTTCGTTTATTATTTATGAGGTGAAATGAGTGAGATCAGAGGAATTTTTAGGAGTATAAAATGACAGCAAACATATGTGAAACGTGCGCGAGCATGGCGCAGGGCTTTTTGATGATATGGTTTATATCGAATTTTTGCGGATATAAATACAGCGGATTGAAAAAGACACTTGGGTTTATATCGGTATTGCTTTTTGATACCGCCGTAATCACGGTGATAAATCACTTTACCGATTACGACGGAATATTGTCGGTTATATCAATAGCCGATATGGTGATATACGCCCAAATATGCCTTAAGGGAAAGCTGACTGAGCATATATTCTCGGCGCTTTTCGCTATGGAGATAGTGTTTCTGATCGCGAGCCTTACGTCCCTTGTAATATCAAATATGCACGGCGAATCGGAATATAATCTGCTGGCGGGCTTTTCGGGCGCACGTCTGTTTATTTTATGCTTTTGCCGCGTGGCGGAGCTTGCCGTGTTTAAGACGGTGCTGTACGTCAGAGAACGCTGCAATCTTACGCTGAAAGAATGGATAATGTGTATCGCGGTATTATTTATAACATGGGTCGAGGTAATGCTGTTTACAAAAGCGTCGATGATGGCGGATAATATAAAGGGTTATATGCTCGGTGCGGCAGTCGCGGCGGTGGCTGTAAATTTTTTGATTTATTATTTCATACTGAGAACGAACAGAGCTATGGAGATAAAAACGGAGCTGGCTATCGTTAAGGAGCAGATAAAGCATTACAACGACATAACAGCCGCGCAGGCGCAGACGAGAAAATTAAAGCACGATTTGTCGAATCATATCATCTCAATTAAGTCATACGTTGAGGAAGGTAAAAAGGACGAGTGCTTAAAATACCTCGACAGTCTGACGGATTACGCGGATATTAATTCCGATATTATTGACACAGGAAACTCTGTTATTGATGCAATCTTCACCGCGAAGCGAAATCTCGCGCGCGAAAGGAACATTGATTTTTCCGCCGATATACAGATACCCGAAAATTTGAAAATAAATTCCTCCGACTGCTGCGTGATTTTCGGCAACGCGCTCGATAATGCGATAGAGGCGTGCGACAAGGTTAAAGGTGATAAATATATCAAGGTGAGTCTTGTTTATCGTGACGGCTCACTGATGTGCAAAATCGCAAATTCTATGAGCGAAGCAAAAAATCCACTGCTTAAAACTACAAAGGCGGATAAGATAAATCACGGAATAGGCTTGAAAAACATTCGGGAAACGCTGAATAAGTACAGCAGTATGCTTCGAGTTGAGCAAAACTCGGGCGAGTTTGTGCTTTCGTTTATTATTTATGAGGTAAATTAACTATTATGAAAGGGGCGTACAGCCCCTTTTTTTGATTTCACGCTGCTTAATTGCCAATTCACGTTGCTTCGCGTGCGTAAATGAATTTTTGTGATAGAATAATTGACAAGCTCAATCAAAAAATATCGGAGGAAAAGTTATGAAAAAACAAATCACAGCATTATTGACGGCAATTTCAATATCCCTGCCGTTCGGCGCCGCGTTTGTTGCGGAAAATATTTTCGTAACGGCAGCTTCAAGCGACGCGCGTCAAATGGAATATCTCGACCGCGGTACGGTCGCGGTCAAGGTAAACAACGGGGTGTATCTGTCGTGGCGGCTGCTCGGCACGGAAAACTATGATACCGCGTTTGATGTGTACCGCGACGGCGAGCTTATACACACCGTTTCGGATTCAACCAATTATACGGACAGTGGCGGCACAAGCGCGAGTAAATATACCGTTGTTTCATCGGGTACGGATATTTCGTCGAGTGAGGCGGTAAGCGTATGGGGCAAGCAATATCTCGAGATCCCGCTCGACCGTCCGTCGGGCGGCGTGAGCAAGGACGGCGAGGAATACACCTATTCGCCCAACGACGCGTGCGCCGCAGATGTTGACGGCGACGGACAGTATGAAATAATATTGAAGTGGGAACCGTCCAACTCATTCGACAGCGGCAAGGACGCGAAGCATAACGGAAACGTGTACGTTGACGCGTACTCGCTTGACGGAACACGCATATGGCGCATAGATATGGGCAAAAACATAAACGCCGGCGCGCACTTTACGCAGATCACCGCGTATGACCTCGACCTTGACGGACGCGCGGAAATCGCTATGAAAACGGCGCCCGGCACAAAGGACGGCGGCGGCAGATATGTAAGCGAGGCGAGCCTTATCGACAGTATTAAATTGACCGATAACGAAGCGGATTACAGAGATTCGACCGCTCCCGACGGCAAACCCACGGAGGGACGCGTGCTTGACGGACCGGAATTTTATACGGTATTCGACGGCGGCACGGGAGACGCGCTCGACACGATATATTATCCTCACCCGCGCGGTACGATAGTTGAGTGGGGCGATAACTGGGGCAACCGCTCGGAGCGTTATCTTACAGCGGTCGCATATCTTGACGGAACTCGTCCGTCAGTTATCGCGTGGCGCGGTTATTATGAGAAAACAACGGCAGCGGCTTTTGATTTGATAAATAAAAGGCTCGTTCAGATCGCCGATTTTGACACGTCAACGAGCGGCTTTGAGCGGTACGCGGGAAACGGAAATCATAATCTTACCGTCGGTGACGTGGATAACGACGGCAAGGACGAAATCATCTGCGGCTCGCTTGCGCTCGACGATGATTTTTCGGTTCTTTGGTGCAGCGGTCGCGGTCACGGCGATGCGCTTCATTTGGCGGATTACGACCCGACGCACGACGGCATGGAATATATGAGCGTTCACGAGGAGTACAGCGGAAACGAAATATCGGGCAGCACCACGGGAAACGACGGCAAACAACGCTTGGGCGGCATGACTGTGTATAAAGCCGAAAACGGCGAGGAGCTTTTCCATAAGGACAGCGGTTCTGACACGGGACGCGGCATGATGGCGCGTATGTCTGACGACGGATATTTCGACGTGTGGGGTGAAGGAACGTATTATACTGTCGGCAGCGGCTTGTTCTATGAGCGCAAGAGCGGATACGATTCAACCAACTTCCGCGTTTTCTGGACGGATAACGTTTACGACGAGCTTCTTGACGGAACGGGCAGCGAGGGACGCTCGTTTAAAATCTCAAGCAAAGACAGCAGAGTGCAGACGCTCGACGGCACCGCTACAAACAACAGTACAAAATGCAATCCCTGTCTGACGGCGGATATTTTAGGCGACTGGCGCGAGGAAATACTTGTAAGAAGCGCGGACAATTTATCGCTGAGATTATATACGACTACGATCCAAACACCGCACAAGCTCTACACGCTCATGCACGACAGTGCGTACCGTATGCAGACCGTATGCCAGAACGCGGGCTATAACCAGCCGCCGCATATCGGCTATTACATAAACGAGGAAAATGACAAATACGATATGCGTAAATTCTCGTCGTATGTTAAAACCGTTCATAACGGCGAAACGGCGGTGAGAACGGAAAATCTGCCCGATGACAAACCTATCGAAACTGTGCCGCCCGCGACGCCGATACCGACACCCGATCCCGAAACGTACTATAAAATTGATGAAAACGGAACTATAACAAAATATTCGGGTTCGGAAACAATAGTGAATATCCCCGACACGATAAACGGTATAACGGTAACGGGAATAGGCAGTAAAGCATTTTACGGGAACATGACCGTAAGCTCTCTGAAAATGCCCGACACGGTAACGCATATAGATGAAATGGCGTTCTATTTCAGCTATATAGGCGATATTACTCTTTCTCCTAATCTCAAAAGCATAGGAGCAAGGGCGTTTACGCAGACCGAGCTTGCGGGAATAGATATTCCGGACGGAGTAACTGTAATTGAGGAAGAGACATTCTATA
>CANQQS010000008.1 GCA_947626045.1 uncultured Clostridia bacterium
TTGCCGCTGTCATGCTGCTTTTTGATTTTTGCCTCGCCGCCGCCCGCGTTTATGACGCTTCTGCGGTATTGAAGCTCAGTCAATTTATCAACTGTTCCCATGATTTAACCTCCATTGTTATTTTGCTGTGATAAATCACATTTTTACCTATTATACATTATACCGCAAATCCCTGTTTTTTTCAAGTTATTTTGCGTATCTTCACGGGAGAAATTTCCCCGTCCAACCGCGCTGTGTTTTGTGTATGGTGTACAAATGTACGAATATCAAAATTTTTTTCGGGAAAATAAAAGAAACATGTTGACAAATGATGTCTACAGTGGTAAACTATTATTGTCTACAAATGCAGACGATAGAATTTGAAGATTATTTATCGGGATAAGGAGGTGTAAGATATGCTTGGTGAAATATTGAGGCCGCTTGCCGTAACATCGCTTGCAGGCTCGGCGCTCACAGCGATTATTGTTCTTTGCAAGCCTTTCACGAAAAGAATATTCGGTTACGCGTGGCATTACTATATCTGGCTTGCCGTGCTTTTGGTGATGCTGCTGCCGGTTCGGTTCCACATTCCTCAAAACGCGGGAAGCAATATCGTTTACCCCGCAGCGAACCGGGTACAAAATCAGCGTACGCAGGTTTTCCCGCAGCCGGCGGATATGCAGTGGGAAATTGCGGATCATCCGTCACCGCAGACCTCTGAGCCGAGCGGTGCGGTACAGCTGTGGCAGCTTGTATACGACAACATAGGCGGCGCTCTCGGTTTTTTATGGCTTACAGGCGCGTGCGGCATGCTTTTCGTCTATATGGTCGGCTATCTGCGGCTTATTGCAAAAATACACAGAAGCTCCGTGCCTGTATCCTGCTCGGAAATCAAAGAATACTCGGGCAAAAAAATTTCGGTTCGTGTCTATGGCGGCTCATCCTCGCCGTTTATGCTCGGAATTTTTCGACCGACACTGATTTTGCCGGATAGAGATTTAAGCCGTGAACAGCTCCGTAACATTTTGCTGCACGAAATGACGCATTTCAGAAGGAAAGATATCATTTATAAGTGGCTTGCCGTCTTTGTAAAATGTATGCACTGGTTCAACCCCGTGATTTATTATGTTGTACGGCAAATCAATACGGAGTGTGAAATTTCCTGCGACCTGGCGGTCGTAGGTCGAATGAACGAGGACGAGCAGATGGGCTATGTCCACACCATTCTTTCCCTGCTGTCAGGCAATAAAACAAAGGCAATCCCGTTTACCACGGGCATGACCGGAAACAAAAAAGTTTTGAAAAGGAGATTTGAGGAAATGAAAAACAAAAGAAACGTAAGCAAAATCATGTCGGCTCTGTCCGCGGCGCTTGCGGCGGTTTTGCTGACGACTACTGTATTTGCAAGCGGCGTGCTGTCCGATCTTGCGGCGGACGATTACACAATCAAAATTGATTACAAAGGCAAAAGGCTTGAGCTTGCAAACAAGCCGTTTATAGCAAACAACACGGTTTATATGCCGCTGCGGGAGCTGCTGAATATGGAGGGCATTACCGATATTACATATACCGCCAACGGATATGTGACTTTTTTGATATATTCCGAAACACCCATTGTATACAGAGGGCTGGAGTATGATTTTTGGGTAAACCGCGTTCAAATCGGAAATGTATGCGCTTATATTGCGGGACATTCCGGCGGCACAACGGAAAATATTGAGCTGCGCTGCGCGCCGATTTTGAAAAATGATGTAACCTATGTACCGTATGATTTGTTTGCCGAGATAGCAATGTCCGGTCAGGGCGTATTCGGGAGCCTCGCCTATACCGTGTATGACAAAAACGGCAATGAAGCCAAGGAAATGGAAATTGACGTTACGCGGCCGAGCGAAGATGTGCTGATGTCCGACCCGTACGGCACCGCGGGACTTCTCTTCCGCGCGCTGTACAATTCCGATTTTGAAACAATGAAACGGTATTGCACCGAAAGCTGCGCGGAAAAATTTATCGGGACTTCAGATGTGTTCGGTATGAAATCGGCTCAGCTTTACAGCCTGTCCGGACTGCGCACCGACACGATTACACCCGATAGAGTTAAAATCGGCGCATGGCTTTACCGCAAAGAGTTATCCGAAGCATCGGCGAACGGTATCGGAAAAAACGCGGACACATTTTACATGATTATGCAGAAGCAACCCGACGGCAGATACCTTATTGACGAATTTACGGCGGAGTAAACTCCGCACGGAAAGAGCGTATCATTTTCACATGATACGCTCTTTTATAATCCCTCATATGCCAATAAATTATCAAACCTTGTCGAGCGCCTGGGCGAGGTCGGCGATAAGGTCGTCCTTATCCTCAAGACCGCAGGAAATTCTGACAAGTCCCGCGCTTATACCGGCAGCCGCAAGCTGCTCGTCGTTCATCTGGCGGTGCGTGGACGTCGCGGGGTTAAGACAGCACGTGCGCGCGTCGGCAACGTGCGTTTCGATTGCCGCAAGACGCAGAGCCTTCATGAAGCGCTCCGCTCCTTCCCTGCCGCCCCTGACGGTAAACGACACAACGCCGCAGCCGCCGTCGGGCATGTACTTCATCGCTCTGTCGTAATACTTGTCGCTCTCAAGATGCGGGAAGCTCACACTTTCAACCTCGCTGCGCGACTCCAAAAATTTCGCCACCGCGTAACCGTTTTCGGCGTGACGCTTCATTCTTACATGCAGCGACTCAAGTCCGAGATTTAACAGAAACGCGTGCTGTGGCGACTGTATGCTTCCCAAGTCGCGCATGAGCTGAGCCGTACACTTCGTTATAAACGCACCCTCCTTGCCGAAACGCTCCGCGTATGTAATGCCGTGGTACGACTCGTCGGGCGTTGTAAGTCCGGGGAATTTGTCGGCGTGAGCCATCCAGTCAAAATTGCCGCTGTCGCATATCGCGCCGCCGACAGCCGCGCCGTGACCGTCCATGTATTTCGTCGTCGAGTGCGTCACAATGTCCGCGCCCCACTCTATCGGACGGCAATGAACCGGTGTCGGGAACGTATTGTCAACGATAAGCGGCACTCCGTGAGCGTGAGCCGCTTTTGCGAATTTTTCTATATCAAGCACTGTCAGCGCAGGGTTTGCGATAGTCTCGCCGAATACGGCGCGTGTGTTTTCCTTAAACGCCGCGTTAAGCTCCTCCTCGGTGCAGTCGGGCGATACAAACGTTGCCTCGATGCCCATTTTCGCCATTGTAACCGATATAAGGTTGAACGTGCCGCCGTATATTGACGAGGATGACACAATATGACTGCCCGCCTCGCAGATATTAAAGAGCGCGAAAAAGTTCGCCGCCTGTCCCGACGACGTGAGCATGGCGGCAGTTCCGCCTTCAAGCTCGGCTATTTTCGCGGCAACGTAGTCGTTCGTCGGGTTTTGCAGACGCGTATAAAAGTAGCCCTCGGCTTCAAGGTCAAAGAGCTTGCCCATGTCCTCGCTCGTGTCATACTTAAACGTCGTAGACTGAACTATCGGGATTTGTCTCGGCTCGCCGTTGCCCGGCGTGTAGCCGCCCTGTACGCATTTTGTGTTGATTTTGTAATCGCTCATTTTTATTCCTCCGATACTGCGCGTTATGCGCTTATAAAATTCGCCGCGAGCCTTGCGCGTCGCGGCGGTTTCTGGCACCCCCGACCGGAGTCGAACCGATGACTAACCCTTAGGAGGGGCTTGTTATATCCACTTAACTACGGGGGCAAGTGCATATACAGTATAATATATTATCGCGGAAATTTCAAGTATTTTTTTAGAACCGTATAACTTCCATACGCAGCATGCCGCTTACGGCGGTTTACATAAACAATTTACATAAACTTTTCAAAAAAATAGTGACAAACGGCAAACATTGTGATATACTTATTATATATGTAATTCGGAGAGGAAGAAATCATATGAAAAAAGCTGTATTGTCCGCGGTAATATGCGCGGCTGTTACGTTTACGGCATCGCTTACGGCAATGGCGGGAACATCAAATATATCGGTAAAAAACAATTCGCCGCAGTCAAAACCGATTTCGTATTCATATAACAACGAGTCGGGAACGGAGTCGGCAAAATCCATAAAATCTCTTATGACAAAGCTTGAGGAGCTTGACCGTCTGGACAGCGTTGTGCAGACGCTTACCGTTACAAGTGAGAGCGACGGCGGCGTGCCGGTGAGTGTGAAGTTAAGGCTGTCGCTGCCCGGCGCAAAAAAGGATGACGGTCCCGAATCGCCGGAAAACACTGACAATGAAATTCTCGATTACTACAACATAAAGGTTACTTCCGCAGACGGAACTGTGCTTTATAACGACGCGGACGTTACGGAGACGGACGAAAACGCCGCGTACAAGGATATTGATCTAGGATTGATGAATGTGACGTCCTCGGCGGAAAACAAGATATTTAATGTCACGCTGTCGGTCAACAAGGATATGAAGGATTTATCAAAATCAAAGACGGAAGCAAGACGCATTGATTGGAGTATAGTTACCGCCGTTGCCGAGGCGCAGCCCACGCCTGAGCCGGGAAATACAGATAATGAAAATGAAACGGACGAAAATGCCGACAGCGCGGACAAACAAGCGGACGGCGAAAGCACCGCGCCGCCTGCACAGACTACAGCATCGCCGACAAGCGCACCGACCGTTAATCAGTCCGCAAACGAGATAACTCTTCCATCGGGCAATTATATTATCGGACAGGAAATACCCGCGGGAAGATACACAATTACCGGCAGCGGCAAGGTTCACGTTTACGGTGAGGACGGAATACTCAGAATGACCGTCGCGTTAAAGCGCAAGGGTGATGCAAGCACAAACGGTGTTGATGAATATGTGCTTACCGTGAAGGACGGCGAAACGGTAAATATTGAAAATGAGATTATGCTCAGTCCGTTCCGCTCGTCGGTGATACTCCCCACCGCAAAGCCTTCAGCGTCCCCGTCGGCGACACCGAACAGCGGTACCAATTCGACGTCCGCGCCGAAAAGCACATCTTCACAGAACCCCAAAACGGGTGACACAACGCCCGTGGTGCTCATAAGCGTGATAGGCGCGGCGGCGCTTTTGTCAGCCGCGGCGATAGCCGTTATAAAGAGAAAAATAAACAAGTAAAATCGAAAGGACGTGTGTGACAGTGAGAAAATGGCTTACCGGCGCGCAGGTCCTTTTATTGTTAATATTTTTATGCTGCGCGGCGTATATCGGAAAATACGTTTACGATTTGCATCACGCGAATACCGCGTATGAGGAATTGCGCCGAGAAGTGGCTGAAGCCGTTGACGCGTCCGGCGCGTACGAAAAGTATGACGAGAACACCGAGAGCGGCGAGGTTGTTTCGGAAGCACCTGACCCGACTGCAATGCTTATCGGAAAAAACAGCGACTATGCGGGATGGATAAATATACCCGACACATCAGTCGACTACCCCGTCGTGCGGGCTGACGATAATGATTTTTACCTAAAAAGAGATTTTTACAAGAATAAAAGCGCAAGCGGCGTGCCGTTTATTGACTGCGAGTGTACGCCCGAAAGCCTTAACACGATTATTTACGCGCACAATATGAAGGACGGTTCAATGTTCGCACCGATTGCGAAATTCGCGGATAAGTCCTTTTTTGACGCTCACACGCGCATAATCTATGGCGGCGAATATAAAGCGTTCGCTGTTTTCCGCACGAGCGTCGGCAGTGATAATGAATTTTTTTACCGTGATTATTCGGATTTAACAGATGAATATATGTATAATGAGTATGTGAACGGCGTAATTGACCGCGCGGTATGCAAGTCGGGCGACACGCCGGCGTTCGGCGACAAACTCCTTACACTGTCCACCTGCGCGTACAACAGCGGCAACGAGAGAATTGTTGTTGCGGCGTACGCGGTGGAGTAAACAAAAAAGTCTCCGCAAAAGCAGAGACTTAATGGCTGCGGAATCAGGATTCGAACCCGAACAGAGTGAGTCAGAGTCACTAGTGCTACCCTTACACAATTCCGCAATATTTAACCGAAAACGATATTGATAATTTACCCTGTTTATGATAAAATATGTTCAACACGAAGCGGTTAAATTTGGTGCGAGGGACCGGACTTGAACCGGCACGGGTAAACCACACGCCCCTCAAACGTGCGCGTCTGCCTATTCCGCCACCCTCGCGCGACCGTTTAATATTGTACCAGCAAATTTCCGATTTGTCAAGAGGAAATTTAAAATATTTAAAAGAAATTGAAAATATAACAAAAACATCATTAGAAAGGGATATTATGGGAGAAATAGTAAGACTGCAGAAATACATCGCCATGTGCGGAGCCGCGTCAAGGCGCGCCGCCGAAACAATGATAAGCGAGGGACGCGTTACGGTAAACGGCAAAACCGTCACCGAGCAGGGCGTTAAGGTCGAGATAGGCGCGGACAAGGTGACGCTCGACGGCGAAACGCTAAAGCACAGTCAAAAACGTTACTACATTATGCTGAACAAGCCCGTCGGCTATGTTACGACGGTTAAGGATCAGTTTGACCGTCCGACGGTTATAGACCTTATAAAGACCGATTTGAAGGACAAGCGTATATTCCCCGTCGGCAGGCTCGATTATGACACGGAGGGGCTTTTACTGCTCACCGACGACGGCGATTTTTCCTACCGCGTCACACACCCGAAATTCAACATGGGCAAGACATATCTTGCAGCCGTTAAGGGCGGTATGACCGTACACGACATGAACGTGCTGCGCTCGGGCGTAAGGCTTGACGACGGATTTAAAACATCGCCCGCGCAGGCGGAGATCACCGATGTTAAGAACGGCTACACGTTTGTGAAGCTCACGATACATGAAGGTAAAAACCGTCAGGTGCGCCGTATGTTTGCCGCGCTCGGCAAGGAGCTGGGCGCGCTGCAAAGACTCGCTGTAGGCAGCGTCGAGCTTGGAAACCTGCCGCTCGGACGGTGGCGGCATCTTACGAGCCATGAGGTAAGCTACTTTATGAACGCGGCTAAGGAGGACGAGTGATGCGCGAGACGGAATATTTCCCCGACGGGACGGTAATTGACGATTGGTTTTACGATTTGAGCGTGCCTGATATAAAAAGCGGCGCGCTTTTCGCTGTTACAGATTACGGCGCAAAAAGCGACGGAAAGGTTTGTACAAAGGAAATTCAAAATGCCATTGACGCGGCTCACGCTGCGGGCGGCGGTACGGTGTATGTGCCGGAGGGTACATATATTTCGGGCGCGCTGTATTTTAAGCAGGGCATTAATCTTTATATTGAAAAGGGCGGCGTCTTAAAGGGCAGTGACAATATATCCGACTATCCGCCGTGCGAAACGCGTATCGAGGGTGAAACGTGCGTGTACTTCCCCGCTCTCATAAACGCCGACGGTCTCAACGGCTTTGTTGTGTCGGGCGAAGGCGTTATCGACGGCAGCGGCGCGAAGTCGTGGCGCGCGTTTTGGCTCCGACGCGAATGGAACCCCGACTGCACGAATAAGGACGAGCAGCGTCCGAGGCTCGTTTATATCTCGAACAGCAAAAACGTAATTATATCCGGTCTTACGTTTCAGAACTCGCATTTCTGGACGACGCATCTGTACCGCTGCGAGCGTGTGAAGTACATAAACTGCCGCATACTGTCGCCGCGCGAGCCGGTAAAAGCTCCGAGCACCGACGCGATAGATATTGACGTATGCCGAGACGTGCTTGTAAAAAGCTGCTATATGGCTGTAAACGACGACGCTGTCGCGTTGAAGGGCGGCAAGGGCGCGTATGCCGACACACTTCCCGAAAACGGTGCAAATGAGCGTGTGATTATCGAGGACTGCGAGTTTGGATTTTGCCACAGCTGTCTCACGTGCGGCTCGGAGTCGATACATAATCGGAATATTGTAATGCGGCGGGTAAAGGTACATGGCGCACTCAATCTCTTATGGCTTAAAATGCGTCCCGACACGCCGCAGCTTTATGAGTATATAACGATTGAGGACATTGAGGGTAATATGCGCAGCTTCCTTCATATAAGGCCGTGGACGCAATTTTTTGACCTCGGCGGCAGAGAGGATATTCCCCTATCCCGCGCCGAGCATATTACGCTTAGACAGTGCAATGCTGTCTGCCATACATACTGTGATGCCGAAAGAAACGACGAACAGTATAGGCTCAGCGATTTTAAATTTGAGGATATAGCGGTTAAAGCCGCGAATGACGGATTTAAAGAGGATTTGTTTAACGGAGTTACCGCAAAGAATGTCACAATTCATAAAATTTCCGAGGATAATGCTGTAATACGCTCCCTTACGAATTATCATGAACTGTAATATTATTACAGTTCAGTAACATATATGGAAATCAGCGCGGTTTTGTGGTAAAATACAGTCGTTAAAATTTGCGCACGGGCGCATGAAAGGCGATAAACTATGGCAGCGACGAAGAAAACCGCGCAGAAAAAGACAGCGGGCAAAAAAAACAATACAAAAAACAGAAACGCCGCTAAAAAAAAGCGTAATCCGCTTCCCACATATATTATCTCGATGATAATTATAACGGTACTCGTTTCGGTGCTTCTGTACATCGACACAGGCAGCGGCGGCGTGTTTAACGGTATTATGAAGCTTGTCATGAGCCGTCTTTTCGGTGTGTGCGGATATTTTGTGCCTGTCCTTTTGGCGGGAGTTACGGCGTATCTTATCAAGACGAAAGATATAAACGGCTTTTGGAAGAAATTTCTGCTGTCCGCGCTCGCACTTGTCAATGTGAGCGCGATTACGCAGCTTGCGGCGTCGGATTCGGCGTTCACGCCGATTGACGCGCTTGTCGCAGGCTACGCTGACGCGGCGGGCGGTTTTTTCGGTGCGTGTGTCGCAATGTTTCTGGAACGCATGGTACAGAAGGTCGCGTCGTACATTATACTGTTTATAACGCTTATTATTCTCGCGAGCGTCATAAGCAATGTGTCGATTGTGACCCTTGTCGTGGATTGGGTAAAGCGTACTGTTGCCGACGCGAAGGAAAGACGCGAATACGAGGACGAAGAAGCATACAATTTTGACGACGAGTATATCATTGACAGCAAGAGTAACGGTGACGGTAAAAATAAGAGCAAACCAAAGAAAAAGAGCGTTCCGTCTATTCTTGACGCGGCAAACTCGCTTTTCAGCGACAAATCGGGTAATGATAAAAAAACGTCGAGTAATACACCTGCCGACAAGAATGAGATAAAGGACACGCTCTCCGACGATATTGACGCGATTTTTTCAAGAATGGAACGTGAGAGCGCGCCGCAGCCCGAGATTCCGGAAGCCGAAAGCATTGTAAATGATACTGCGGCGGTTAAAGAAAAGCCGAAAAAAGCGGACAGCTTGACCGAAAAGGAAAAGAACGAGATAAACAGTGAATTTAACAAACCGATAGAACAGCCGAAGATTGAGTATAAGGCTCCCCCGCTCTCGATTTTAAATCCGCCTAAAGCCGTTTCGGGCGACAAACGCGAGGAAATGCGCCGCACGGCGGAAAAACTTATATCGATACTTGACGATTTCGGAGTTAAGGCAAAGCTCGTGCAGGTGACGCAGGGTCCGACGGTTACTCGCTACGAAATACAGCCCGAAACGGGTACGAAGCTCAGCAAAATAGTCGGACTTGCGGACGATATCGCGCTCAATCTCGCCGTTTCAACGGTGCTTGTCGCGCCCGTTCCCGGTAAGGCGGCCGTCGGCGTGGAGATACCGAACAGCAAGGTAAGCTCCGTGTCGATACGTGAAATGCTTGAGTCGGACGAGTTCCGAGGTGCGAAGTCTAAGCTGACAGTCGCGCTCGGTAAGGACATAGGCGGCAACGTCGTTATCGGCGACATTGCAAAAATGCCGCACGTGCTTATCGCGGGCGCTACGGGTTCGGGTAAGAGTGTGTGTATAAACACGATTATAATGAGCCTTTTGTTTAAATCGAAGCCCGACGAGGTAAATCTTATCATGGTAGACCCAAAGGTGGTTGAACTCGGCGTGTACAACGGCATACCCCACCTGCGCGTACCCGTTATTACCGAGCCGAAAAAGGCTGCCGGCGCGCTTAACTGGGCTGTTACGGAAATGATGCGCCGATATGATTTGTTTAAGGAAACAGGCGTGAGAAAGCTCGAGAGCTACAACAAGCTCATGGAAAGCACGGGCGGCGAAAAGATACCGCAGCTTGTCGTTATTATAGACGAGCTTGCCGACCTTATGATGGTAGCAGCAAAAGAGGTTGAGGATTACATATGCCGTCTGGCGCAGCTTGCGCGTGCGGCGGGTATACATCTGATTATCGCGACGCAGCGTCCGTCGGTTGACGTTATCACAGGTCTTATTAAGGCAAATATCCCCTCGCGTATAGCGTTCGCGGTGTCGAGCCAGATTGACAGCCGCACAATACTTGACAAGGGCGGTGCGGAGAAACTGCTCGGTATGGGCGATATGCTCTACCACCCCTCCGGCGCAAGAACAGCTACGCGCGTGCAGGGCGCGTTCGTGAGTGACGCGGAGATTGAGAGAGTTCTCGAGTATATTAAGGAAAACACGGGCGAAACGCATTACAGCGAGGATTTAATGGAGGAAATAGAACGCCATGCGACGGGTGAAAGCGGCGTTACGCCCGACACGCCCGACGAGGACGGTGACCCACTCCTGCGTGAGGCAATCGAGCTTGCCGCGTCGCTCGGTAAAATATCGACGTCAATGGTTCAGCGCCGTCTTGGTGTGGGCTACAGCCGTGCGGGACGCATTATAGACCAGATGGAAGCGCGCGGTATTATTTCAGGCGCGAACGGTTCAAAGCCGCGCGAGCTTTTGAAGCTGCCATCGGAGCTTGGTATCGGTTCGGACACGGACAACGAAGACGATTTTGACGATGATGTGAATGAATAACGTAAAATACAAGGAGGAAACAATATGGCAAAGCTTTTAATGGGCAAAGAGGTGGCGGCACGTATTAAGGGTGAACTGCGCGAAGAAACGGAAAAGCTGAAGGCGCAGGGTATAAACCCCGGTCTTGCCGTTATAATAGTCGGCGAGGATCCCGCAAGTCAGGTGTATGTACGCAATAAGGAGAAAGCGTGTGAGGAGTGCGGCATTTACAGCGAGAAGTACGCGCTGCCCGAGGAAACGACGCAGGAGGAATTACTGCGTCTTATAGACGAATTAAATCATAAGGAATGTATATCGGGCATACTCGTGCAGCTTCCGGTACCGAAGCATATTGACGAAAAGACCGTAATTGAGGCGATTGACCCGAAAAAGGACGTTGACGCGTTCCACCCCGTAAACGTCGGTAAAATTATGGTCGGCAACTATGATTTCGTGCCTTGTACGCCCGCAGGCGTTATGGAGCTTATCAAGGAGAGCGGCGTTGACGTGAGCGGCAAGGAGTGTGTCGTTGTCGGCAGGAGCAACATTGTCGGCAAGCCACAGGCTATGCTGCTTCTGCATCAAAACGGCACCGTTACGATATGCCATTCGCGCACAAAAGACCTCGCCGAAAAGACGAAGCGCGCGGATATACTCGTCGCCGCGGTCGGTATACCGAATTTTATCAAGGGCGATATGATCAAGGAAGGTGCGGTCGTTATCGACGTGGGTATAAACCGTATGCCGGATAAGAAGCTGTGCGGCGATGTTGAGTTTGAAACTGCCGAAAAGGTAGCGGGAGCGATCACGCCAGTACCGGGCGGCGTGGGCCCCATGACCGTTGCAATGCTTATGAAAAACACCGTCAGAGCCGCTGTGGTGAATAAGTCGAAGTAAGACCTTCTATAATTTCGGTTTCGGTTTTTACATCGGCGATTTTGCCGTCATTATCTATAAAATACACTATGGCGTAACAGCCGCGGTTAAACCTCGCGGCAACATCTCTCATATCAGTATCCGTGTCCGCCGCGATAAGGCGGACACGGTTCTTTTTTTTCTTTTCCGCAAACATAAGCTCGCTTACAAAATCCACGTCGTACTTTTCACGCTGCGTAAAGATGTTGCCCATGAGCAGCAGCGAGAACAGTATCAGAGAGAAGTTTGTTCTGTTTACGGTCACAACGTACACGCCGAGCGCGGCGAGCGTTGCGCAGATTACGGCGCTTATAACTCCGCTTATGCGGTTCGCCGTTCTGTAACCTAAGCGGCGCGACAGAAATCGTTTTAAAAGCGCGCCGCCGTCAAGCGGCATTGCTGGCAGCATATTAACCGCGAAAAGGGCTATATTCATCGCGTAAAACTCACGCACAACCTCCACGCCGCACAGACCGTATATCCAAAGCGACAAAAGCGCGGCGGCGGCGTTAAAAAGAGGCCCCGAGAGGTAAAGTATTACCTCGTCCGAAAATGTGTTCACAATTCTGTTTTTTAGCCGCAAATTAAGTCCGAACGGCTGCAGAATCACGCAGTCAATTTTAAGTCCGACGCATACGGCTGCGACGAGGTGCGCCGTTTCGTGCAGTGCCATTACGGCGTACGACACGTAGAACACGGTCGGGCATTTGAATATTATCCCGAATACGAACAGCGCGATTGTGAGCGGGTTTATTTTTATATGCTCCGTTATTTTTATCACAGGACATACCTCCCCGTTTTTATTTTATGCGGGCGTAATAAAAAAAGTACAGCGCGGAGCCGTACTTAATTATATTATTCAGCTTTTATAAAACGCGACATATGACCTGTAAGCCATATAAACATCGCTCTTTGCCGTCACCTCGAACGGCGAGTGCATGCTTAGTACCGGCACACCGCAGTCGATTACGTCGATATTGAGGTTCGCGACGTACTGCGCTATTGTACCGCCGCCGCCCTGATCGACTTTGCCGAGCTCCGAGGTCTGCCATATTACTCCGTCGTCGTCGAGTATTTTGCCTATTTTGTACACAAATTCAGCCGACGCGTCGGAGCTTTCAGCCTTGCCGCGTGCGCCGGTGTACTTCATCAGCACCATACCGCAGCCCGCGAATGCCGCATTTTTCTTTTCCGAAACGCTCTCGTAGTTCGGATCAACAGCCGCGCCGACATCCGAGGACAGACATGCGGAGTGTGATATTATCTTGTTAAAATCGGTCATTGTGCATGAGCCTGTGAGCTTTTCGGCTATCTCGGCTACGGTCATTTCAAAGAATGCGCTTAACATTCCCGTGTTGCCTGTAGAGCCGATTTCTTCCTTATCCACAAGCAGCGCGACAGCCGTTTTGTTTGGGTTGTCAACATCAAGTATGCCCTTTAGCGTCGTGAACGCGCACACTCTGTCGTCCTGACCGTACGAGCCTATGAAGCTCTCGTCAAGTCCCACGTTGCGCGCCTTGAACGCCGGCACTATTTCTATTTCCGCGCTTAAAAAGTCGCGCTCCGTTATGCCGTAGCGGTCGTTTATAAGCTTAAGAGCCGCGAATTTAACCTTTTCTTTTACCTCGTCGTCGCCGACAGGCATACCGCCTATAAGTATATTGAGGTTTTCGCCCTCTATGCCTTCAGCCAAAGACTTCGACATCTGATCTTTCGCGAGGTGCGGCAGAAGGTCTGTTATGCAGAATACGGGATCCGTGTCCTTTTCGCCGATATTGAGCGTTACTTTATTGCCGTCCTTTGTGAATATTACGCCGTGCAAAGCGAGCGGCATCGCCGTCCACTGATACTTCTTTATTCCGCCGTAGTAGTGCGTTTTCAGAAGCGCCATACCGGTCGATTCATAGAGCGGGTTCTGCTTTAAGTCAAGACGCGGCGAGTCAATATGCGCGCCGACAAGGTTAATGCCGTTACGTATGTCGTCCTTGCCTATTACAGCCAAAAGGATGTTTTTCGCGCGGTTTATCTTGTATACCTTATCGCCCGCTTTGAGCGTGTCCGTTTCGTCAAGGTTTTTGTAGCCCGCGTCCTTTACCATTTTTAGCGCCGTTTCAACACACTCACGCTCCGTTTTGCCGGCGTCGAGAAACGCGCGGTACTCATCGCAAAGCGCGTACATTTCGCGTTTTTCATCTTCTGTTATATTCTCATATACGTTTTTTCTTTCGTAGGAAAGTAATTTGAAAAGCTCTTTGTCAGTCATATTGCCGACCTCCCTAATTTATGATTGTTTAAGCTCGTAGCCACCTACGGGTCTTATCGACAGCACGTGGCACATTCCATCGCCAAGCACGCTTTCGATGCCGCTTTTGAACTCGTCAAGCATATCGAACGGCACAAACGCCTGCACCGTTCCGGCAAAGCCGCCGCCGTGTACGCGGTAAGAGCCTCTGTCGCCCAGGAGCTCATCGCACATTGCGAGCGTTACCGACACAGCCTGTGTCTTCGGCATCGACGACGCGTAGACGTTTTGAAGATACATATACGACGAGCGTCCCGAAAGTCTGTTAAGGCGCAGAAATTCGTCAAAATTCCCCGATTTGAGCGCGTTCGTTTCGTCGAGAGCGCACTTGTTGTCACGGAAGAAGTGGATTGCGCGAAGAACAGCGCGGTCGTTTTTGAGCTTTTCGCGCAGCGCGCCGATATTTGCCTTAAACTCGGTTTCGTCAACCTCGCGCAGGTATTTCTTGCCGAAATACGCGGCTACGGATTTCATATCGGCGGGGATTGTCGCGTACTCGTCCGTAAGGTCGGCGTGATCCGCGCCGGAGTCTATTATGCAGAGCACGTGACTCTCCTTTGTGAGGTCAATCTCCACCTTCTCTATCACGGGGTTTTCCGTGCTTTCAAAATCAATCGCGACAACGCCGCCCACAGACGACGCCATTTGATCCATAAGACCGCTCGGCTTGTTGTAGTAGACGTTTTCGGCGTACTGACCGAATTTAGCTATTTCCACAGGACTTACGCTGCCGTTTGCGAAAAGTCCGTTTATTATCGTTCCCACAAGAACCTCAAACGCAGCCGACGACGATACGCCCGAGCCTTTAGGCACGTTTGATATTGTGTACGCGTCGAAGCCCTTTACCTCTACCCCGATGTCCGTAAAACGCTTGATTACGCCGCGGATAAGCGCTATCGCCTTGTCGTACTGCTCCTTGTGGATTTCCAGATCGTCAAGGTCAATAACGTCCATTTTGTAATTTCTCGACTGTATGCGGACTGTGTTTGTGCCGTTGGGGCGCGCTGCCGCGATTATGTCGATATTCACGCTTCCGGCAAGCACGCGTCCGTGCTGGTGGTCGGTGTGGTTGCCGCCTATTTCCGTGCGTCCGGGTGCGGAAAAGAGCGCTATGTCGTCGGCTTCGCCGAATGTGTCAACAAAGCTGTCAATCGCGTCAACATATCTTTCGGCGTACTGCTTTGTCTCACCGTCGCCGCACACGTATATGAATTTAAGCTTTTCGTCGTACTCGCCCGCGAGAAGCGCGGCTTTCGTTTCATTTAAAGAGCGCATATTGTCCTCCTTTGTGTTACTCGACCATAAGAAAGTCGCTTACCGTCTGCTGCATCTCGTCCTTATCGCAAACAAGGTCGAATACAACCGACTTATTCTTGAGCGCAGCGAGCGATTCGGGGATTTTCATTCCGCTCTTTTCGCTAAGCTCGTTAAGCAATGTAAACTCGTCCTTGCCCACAACAGCGTTGTGATCCTCAAGCGCGATAAGCACGCTCTGATTGAATTTGAACGGGCTTGCCGTTGACGCTATAACCGTCTTTGTCTTGTCGCCCGTTTCCGCGACGTACTTATCGTATACGGCTTTCGCAACGGCTGTGTGAGTGTCCATTACGTAGTCGTATTCCTTAGCCGTTTTCCTGATTGCCGCCATTGTTTCGGCATCGTCGCAGTAACCTGCCGAAAACAGCGACTGCATCTTTGCCTTAACGTCGGCGGACACCTCATACACGCCGTCCGACGCAAGCTTTGCCATAAGGTCTCTTACAGCCGCGTCGTCGCAGCCGGTAAGGTCGTATAAAAATCTTTCGAGGTTGCTCGAAATCAAAATGTCCATTGACGGCGAGATTGTCGTGTGGAACGGACGGTTTTTGTTATACACACCCGTGTTTATAAACTCGGTGAGAACGTTGTTCTCATTCGACGCGCAGATAAATCTGCGTACGGGAAGTCCCATTTTCTTAGCGTAGTAAGACGCCAAGATATTGCCGAAATTGCCTGTCGGCACTACGACGTTTATCTCGTCGCCGTTTTTGATGTCGCCGCTCTTTATAAGCTCGGCATACGCGGAGAAGTAGTAAACTATCTGCGGCACAAGTCTGCCCCAGTTTATCGAGTTCGCAGACGACAGGCTGAATTTGTTGCGCTCGAGAAGCGTCTTGTACGCCTCGTCGGTAAATATCTTCTTTACGCCGTTCTGCGCGTCGTCAAAGTTACCCTTTACAGCCGCAACCGATACGTTGTCGCCCTCCTGCGTAACCATTTGGAGCTTTTGTATCTCGCTTACGCCGTTGTCGGGATAAAATACGATTATTCTCGTGCCGTCAACGTCCCGAAATCCCGCGAGAGCCGCCTTGCCCGTGTCGCCCGACGTGGCGACAAGAATTACGACCTCTTTGTCCTCGTTTGTCTTTTTCATGGACGTTGTAAGCAGGTGCGGCAGAATTTGCAGCGCCATATCCTTAAACGCACATGTCGGTCCGTGCCACAGCTCGAGAACGTATACGGTGTCGCTGAGCTTATACACCGGAGCAATCGCGCTTGTACCGAATTTTTCCTTTGTATACGCGCTGTTTACGCATTTTGCAAGCTCCTCGTCCGTGAAGTCGGTGAGAAATTTGCCGAGTATAAATTTCGCTCTTTCGTTGTATGTCATCTCCGTGAGAGCGTTTATTTCCGCACGTGTAACCGTCGGAAAACTCTCAGGCACAAATAATCCGCCCTCGCGCGAAAGTCCCTGCTTTATTGCCTGAGCGGATGATACTGATATGCTTTTGTCCCTTGTGCTTTGATATTGCATGTGTTAAAACCTCCGAATACAGATTATGGGACTGCCGTTGTGCGCGGCAGCCCCTGTCTGTTTTTTTATTTCTTACGCCAGTTCCTTAATATAGTCGGGCGCAGTGTCCGCGTCTATGCTTACCGATATTACGAACGATATGCTCTGCTTTCTTGACAATTCCTCAAGTCTCTTGAGAAATTCCTCAAAGCCGTCAAGCTCAGTCGTGCCGACAATTTTGAAAATGCCATCGATGAATATGTTCGTGATGTCGTAGTCGCGGCTTACTATGCCGTAGATGAAGCCCAGAAGCTCGTTATAGCTTCTGAGGTCGAAATCCGACGTGGTAGCCATTCTCGCCTTTGAATCAACTGCGTACATCTGATCGCTCGTTTTTGCGATGAATACCACGTTGCCCTTCGCGACCGTAAGAGCCGTGTTTACCTTTTCCACAAGAGCCTTCGTCTTGCCCGTTCCCTTTTTACCGATAAGAAGTTCAACCATAAGAAACTTCCTCCTTTGATTTATTTTATTTTGTGGGATTGCCGTAATAAATCGTATAGTTTAGGCGTAGGGGCGACCCTTGCGGTCGCCCGACGGATTTCTTTTCGGGCGACCGCAAGGGTCGCCCCTACAATTCAACATAATTTATTTAATACGACAAACGCATTAAAAACGATTTTACTTCGCGAGTCTTTCCTCGAGAGCCGCTTTCTGATCCTCGTAGCCCGGCTTGCCGAGAAGCGCGAACATATTCTTCTTGTACGCTTCAACGCCCGGCTGGTCAAACGGATTTACGCCGAGAAGATAACCCGATATGCCGCACGCCTTCTCGAAGAAGTATACCATCTTGCCGAAATTATACGCGTCGAGCTTCGGAACGGATACGACGAGATTCGGCACCTGACCGTCCGTGTGTGCCAGAGCCGTACCCTGAGCCGCCTTGGAGTTTACAAAGTCAACGGTCTTTCCCGCGAGGAAGTTAAGTCCGTCTATGTTGTCCTCGGTGGCTTCTATCGTTATATTCTTTCTCGGCTCTTCAACGAGTATAGCCGTCTCGAACATTATTCTCTGACCGTCCTGGATATACTGTCCCATTGAGTGGAGGTCGGACGAGAAGTCGGCTGCCGCCGGGAATATTCCCTTATTGTCCTTGCCCTCGCTCTCGCCGTAGAGCTGCTTCCACCATTCACCGAAATAATGAAGCGCAGCAGGCTCATAGTTTACGACCATTTCAACGGTCTTGCCCTTTCTCGCGAGCGCGTTTCTTACAGCCGCGTACTGGTAGCACTGATTTTCCGCAAGGTTCGGGTTGCTGTACTCGTCCATCGCGTCCTTCGCGCCCTGCATCATGGCGTCAATGTCTATACCTGCAGTCGCAATCGGCAAAAGTCCCACAGCAGTAAGAACGGAGTAACGTCCGCCTACGTCGTCGGGTACAACGAACGTTTCGTAGCCCTCGCTGTCCGCGAGCGTCTTTAAAGCGCCACGCGCCTTGTCGGTAGTCGCGTAAATTCTCTTTGCAGCTTCCACCTTGCCGTATTTCTTTTCAAGCAATTCCTTGAATATTCTGAAAGCTATCGCCGGTTCTGTCGTAGTGCCGGACTTCGAGATTACGTTTACGCTTATATCCTTGCCCTCTACCGCTTCGAGAAGGTCTGCAAGGTACGTCGAGCTTATGCTGTTGCCTGCGAAAAATACGGCGGGACCCTTTCTCTTATCCTTATCGAGCGCGTTGTAGAACGAGTGCGAAAGCATTTCCACAGCCGCTCTCGCGCCGAGGTACGAACCGCCGATGCCTATTACGATAAGCACGTCCGAGTCGGAGCGGATCTTCTCCGCCGCCTTCTTAATGCGCGCAAACTCCTCTTTGTCGTATTCCGCCGGAAGGTCTACCCATCCGAGGTAATCATTGCCCGCGCCGGTTTTATCGTGAAGCATTTTATGAGCGTCCGCAACGTACTTTGCTAGGTTGTCTATCTCATACTGCTTTACGAACGGGAGCGCCTTTGAATAATCGAATCTCAGATTTGCCATTTTCGTATATCCTCCTATATTTTGTATGAATTACATTTATTATCATATATTCTATACTATTTTTGCCAATAAATCAATACAAAATTTGAATTTTTCTCATAAGTTTTTAAACACTGCAAAAAGACAGCCGTAAAGAGCTGTCTTTGCATATAGGTTATTTCCGTTTCAAACAGCTTTATTGCTAACATTCTCATTTCAGCCGCTTTGAAGGCGCATCCGAGTAATCAGCGGATACCGGCAAACCTGTCTATTTTTTGAGCATATAGAATAAACCACTGCAGTTCATCGCTGTCTTCGTCTTTCAGCACACATATGCCTATCGAATTATAATCCTCGTCAGCAAGATAAGTGTCATCGGTGAGCAGTTTTCTCAGTGCCTCATCAACGCTTTCCGGTCCTTTTAATATAGTCATATTCACTTCACTATATTCGTCACCGGCGTCTGACTTTATGGCATCATATATGTTATACGGTAAATCGTACGGAGCCTCGGCATCCCTCGTCAGCATATCATTATTGTATTCATATGCGATACTGTCTATGTGCATATCCAAATCAAACTCATCAAGATTTATTGCCGTCCGCGCCCGATTTAACATGGTATAAAGCGAAGCTTCAAGCTTGTTGTCCCTTTTCCTTTGCGTATTCTGCGCAGTGGGAGCCGCAGTCGGCGCTGCAGTAGGTTTCGTTGTCGGCTTTGCGGTCTGCTTTGTCGTCTGCTTTGTGGTTTTTACAGGTATAGTAGTTGCGGTGTTCCTCTTGTTAGACAACGAGAAAATTGCCACAACGAGTATAACAATTCCCAAAAGCACGCCTATAGCAATCAGCACGGCTTTTTTTGTGCCTTTTTTGCGGCGTTCTTTTTTCTGTGCCGCTTCTTTTATTTTTTCATCTTCTTTTTGTTTTTGCTCGTTCAGCCGGCGAATACGCTCCTGCTCCGCTCTTACACTAGCCATATCCGAGGATTCGTTTTCATTCTTTCGCTGTTCTTCGGCAGCACGCTCTTTTTCGCGCTGTTCCTGTGCATGGCGTTCCCTTTCTCGTTGTTCTTCGGCAAGACGTTCCCTCTCCTTTTCCTCCGCCGCGGCGCGTTCCTGCTCACGCTGCTTGACTTCATACGCTGCCGCCGCTTTTTCGCTTTCCTCTTTTCTATGTTTTTCCCATTCCTCGCGGTCGGTGTCGTTTATAATCGGATCACCGTACAAATCAAGATCACTGCCGCACTTTTCACAGCGTACCACACCGGCGTTGTTTATAGTTCCGCAATGCCTGCATTTGATATGCTTATAACCTCCGTTTATTGACATGTTGAATACACCCCCATATATTTATTCAAGTCTCTTGGGATCGGGACCGTACATATTCGGACTCGGATCCCCTTCTTAAATTAATTTCCTGCCATAAACTGCGCTTGGCAAATACCGGCGCCGAAATATTCACGATTGCCCATGTCCACGCAGTAGTCCTGTATGTATTTCTTCACCTGCTCAGGTGACGCATCCGGCACTATCAGCTTTACCATTGCCGCGAGAGCCGTTATATGAGGAGCCGCCATTGATGTTCCGTTCTCAAATTCGACATGAATACCGTTGTCCAAAACATTCGTTCCTCTTAAGCCGTCGTCCTGTTTCTGCCAATCCATATCCCTTAAAATTTCGCTGACGTCGCTGTCGTCCTTCCAGTAACTCAAAATATCCACTCCGGGTGCGGCAACGGAAACAGAGTCGCCGTAGTTTGAGAAATCGGCAATGTTATGATTCGCGTCATACGCAGATACAACGATACAGTCCATTATCCTTGAGGGGCTGTAGTTTGCCGTGTCGTCCGACTTGTTGCCCGCCGCTGCAACGACCGTTACTCCCTCTTTAATAACTTTTTTTACAACATAATCATATTCCGCGCTGGCGAATCCCGATAGGCTGAGATTGATTACATCCGCTCCGTGTTCGGCGGCATATTCGATACCGTTAAGAATCGTAAGAGTATTGCCTATGCTGTACTGGATAACACGAACCGGCAAAATGTTCACATTAAGCCCCTGTGTCGCGTCGAGCACAATTCCGGCGACGTGTGTGCCGTGACCGTTGACAGCGTCTGTGCCGTCACCGCCTATAACGCAGTCATAACCGGGTAAAATTCTGTCCTCAGTTTCCGCATTCGGCACAACTCCGCTGTCAACCACAGCCACAGTCACACTGTTATCGGTGTAATTTTCATTGAGCCACGCGTCAAGGCAGTCAAGTCCGAGGTCTATCACGCCCCATGAATAATATGTGTAACCGCTGTAATTCGAAATATATTGCTCATTGTACTCCTGACCGGTCGTGGGCGCGGTGACGCCGCTGTCGGTAAAATTTTGGTATGTATCCTCCTCAATATATTGCACGCCGTCAAGCTGCTTGAGCGCTTCCATACAGTGCCGCGCATCTTCCTCATTTTTGAATTGTATTACAACTCTGTTATCCTCACGCCATATTACTTTGTCTGCCGGAAAATCGCTTAAATCGAGTTTACTTCCCTCAAATCTAAGCATAATCCTGTTCGTGGGTCGTTCTCCCGAAATTACCTGCTCGTCGTCGTATTGATTTTTAAGCTCGTTAAGCCGCTCTTCGAAATCGTCTGCGGACACGGTTCTCTTAAGCTCCGTATTGTCTCCGACCTTTACAGCGGCAGCGCTTCCTCTGAAAATTATAAGCAGTGCAACAGCAGCCACCACCGCCGCAGCAGCAATGCAGACCGTAACTATCGGCAGCACACGGCGTTTCTTCTTTTTCTTCGCGCCGTTATCCGGCTGCCGCGTTCCCTTGTTATTATTTCCTTTCGCGGTTCTCTTTTCTGTCTCTTTGTCGTCCTCTTTATCCGACGATTCCAGTTCACGCAGAGCGGAAACAGCGTCCGCACTGCCGAGTTCCGCGGCCTTTTGGTACCATTTGACGGCTGTCGGTATTGATTTCTTCACAGCCCAGCCGTAACGGAACATCTGCGCCATGGCAAGGACGGACGGTATGTGGTCGGCATTCGCCGATTTTTCCATTAGCCATACCGCTTCTGCCGCATCGTACCCTTTTTGGTATTTTGAGAGAAGATTGTCGGCAAGGTAATACTGAGCCGTAGGGTCGTTTGCGGCAGAGCGGTACCACTCCAGTTTTTTTTCGTCGATATTTTCCCCTTCCCATACTTTCAGTTCGTCATTGTACATTATCATCTTCTCCCCTCGAAGGATAATATACGGTGAACGCGCACCAGAACACGATGCAGAAAATACAAGTGGATATGAACGCGCCTATATTGCCAATGCCTCCTATGGTAGTCGCCGCAAGCGTTGTCACTGTGCCGCTTATAAGACTGCCTAGCAGCATTCGCCGCGACACGGAACGATACATAACCCACGAAGCAATCATTCCGTACAGTATGAACATAACCAAACGAACGATTATTTTCCACAGATTCAGATCGTCATATCCGTAAGGCAAATATCCGTCTCCCGTCTTTATTCTTAACGGACCGTGTTTTGAACCGATCCGCTCTCTTTTTTGGTTATCATTCGGATCATTCACGCCGTCATCCTCATACGCTTCACGCAGCGCTTGGAGCAGATTGTCGGGGTTAAAGCTGTTTTTGTCAAGCTGCGTCTCAAATCCGCCCGTTGACTCGGCAAATTCTATTATTTCTCCCCTCATTTCCGGATTTTCAACACTCTCTTCTGTGTCTATGCTTATCACGTAAACGGGGATTCCTTCTTCTTTATATGTCTTCCGTATGCTGTCGCTGACCTCGCTGTCGCCGTCCGTCATCAGTATTACCGCCTTTTTCTTCGCGCCGCTGTCGGAAAGCGTGTTATACGCAGTTTCAAGCGCGGCGTTAAAATCGGTTGTACCTATGTGGTCGGTGCGGTTTATGGCAGCTTTAAGACTTCTTTTGCCCGTTTGGTCAAGAGTTGTAATATCGGTACATTCATAAACCACCGACGTAAACGCTATATACTGCATGGCGGTATCGTCGCCGAGCTCGTCAATGAGTTCACAAGCAGCCGACTTGCATATTTCCGTTTTATCACCGTCAGCCGACTGAAAATCCCGCATACTGCTCGAAAAGTCCAAAAGCAGAGACACATTTGTCACCGCGTCGTCCTGTTTCGGAGCGGCTGTGGGCTCTGTTATCGGAGCGGGTTCCGCCTCCACGGTATTCCTCGTAAAGTCAAGCGCATACAGCATTTCACCGCCGCAGCCGACTATTGCCGACAAAACAAACGCGCATATAAACGAAACAACCCTGTTTCCCTTCCGATGTATTATGTATTTCTTGTTATGTATATATTCCGCAAGCGCCATACCGATCAGAGAAAAAATCAGAGGCAGAGTAAAATACATGCCGCTCAATATCACAGGTTCAAGCTCCGATGAAAAACCCAGAGCCAAAGCCGGCAAAGCCGCGGCAAGCGACAGTACCATTGTAAACAAGAGCATAAGCCAGTCGAATTTAAGACGCCTCATTCAAATACCTCCTATCCGATTTTCTGAGGACTCCAGTAATTGCTTCCTATGTAGTCCGCGAACCCTGTCTGTATTCCATGCCAGATTTCCTCGCCGGCAGGCAGAGACAGGTATCCCTCACCGCTGTTTCTTATCGCTGAAAACGTGTGCAGGACGGGTATATGACAAGCCACCGGATTGTAGCCTGCGTATCTGCCGTCAGGTATAAATACGGGTCTGCCGTATTCGTCGCGGTCGTCAAGCTCCAATCCGCCGTATATCTGTACCTGACACATATCCGCGGTCATTCCCGCCTGCTCGAATATTTCTCCGTACATTCTGCGGCATTCCTTGTAAAGCCCTGTTCTCACGCTTCCGGAAAGCTCCGCATCCGCTTCGGAGTCACGGTAATGCTCCGTATTCTCAAACTGCGATATTATAAGCTCAACCACTCTCTTTTTAAGCGCTTCGCCGTATGACAAGAGAATCTGCTTTACCATACCCTCATACTCCGTTTCCGCATGTTCGGAAATCGAGCCCGGCACGAGAATCCACACCGCATTTGCCTGATTTATATAACGGCTTATATCCGCGTCGGGCGTCACACATATGAAATTCATTTCAAGCGCCTTGTTGGGGTAGCCGGACTTGTGTATGCTGAATCTCAGGCGGCAGTTGCTCGGCGCGTTTCCCTTGTATACGGGCCACTTTATATCAGTCGTTAAGCCGTTAAAGCAATTTTCTATTCCTATTTTTATCTCGGACATTACCGGCATGGTTTCCTCGGAAAGAGAACATGCCATGCCGCTTTTGACAAGCGTGTCCTCTGTATTCTGCCACATCGAGCAAAGGAAGTCCTCGGCGATTTCCAATGTTTCTCCTATAATGAGAGCATCAAGCCTTCCGTCGGGCATTGCTCGAAACTCCGGTGCTTCATACGGCGGAATGTCGGGCATCGGATAGGCATCGGAATTTACACTCACTTGCTCCTCATGGTTTTGATTTGTGTCGATTGGCGTAAACGGCTCAGGTTTTACATTATCCGCCGGTTGGTACGGTGGCTGAACCGTATCATTCTTTTCCTTTCGTTTGAACCAGCTTATCCTTTTTTTCTTTTTCCCGTCCCGCTCGCCGTCTATCCCCATAGTACCAAACGGCATGTCAATCCAGCTCCTTCCAAAAATATATGTGTCAAGAATTTATAAATTTCTTTTCAAATTCGGTCAGGGTGATAACATATTTCGGCTGTTTTCTCCACACGCGCCCCTCACCGAAATATCGGCTTAAATCCTGCCACGATTCCGCCGTCACCGCGAAACGCAGCAAATCCTTCTCGTTGAGTATTCCGTTCTCGCGTTTTAGTATCTTTGCAATCATCTTGCCACCCGCGCTTGACGACAGCAATTTAAAATCTATTCTTTCACTGCCTGCCGTCATATAATTCAAAAAGCGGCTCACGTCTATTCCGTACCCGAAGCTTCCTCCAACGGTCATACATGCGGACAGCATCCGGCAAAATTCCGTATATCTTCCCAGAACAAACGCCGCGACATTCTCAAGGTCTCCGCACTCGTCGCTTCCCGCCCTGAAAACGATATTGACAATTCCCCGTCTGCCGCCGAAACTCGCTTCAATTCGCCGTATACCGAGAATCCCGCCGCACGGCTCGGGGAACAGCGCGCCGCTTTTTAAGGGATATTCGCGCCACAGAACTTTGAAACGGTCGTACGAGAAGAAATCCCAAACGTCGGCAGGCAGATTTACGCCCATGCTTCCATCTGCCGGAATCAGACCGTTTTCGGTAAGGCACGACGGAAAGAAACCCCTTGCCGAATTCTCATATGTGCAGTAAAAATAAATGTCCATATTATCCCCTTTTATTACAGCCTTCCCGCATTATCCTGTATGACAAGGAAACCGTCATCTGAATACGGACCGGTACCCTTCTTCATCTTCTTGCGCAGTATCTCGAGCGGATAAATCAACTCATTCCTGTTTATTTTCAATGATTTGTTTGATGTGTTTATCTCTTCAAGCGTTTTCGAAAGAATGTATACAAGCGAGTATATCATGGGCTGCTCGCAGAATTTCGGAGCGTAGCCGCGCTCGTAGTCCTTAAGAAACTCGGCTTCCTGATACAGCGACACGACTTTGCCCGTTTCCGAATCTTTTTTGAAATGCACAAAATCAATACCGCCCGCGGAAAGTATCGGCGTAATTGCTATAGAGCAGCCCATAACAAGCTGCGGCGACGATCTCAGATAGTGAATAAGCTCTCTGTACCCGTCGCCTACCGCGTTTACAAGCTCCTGCATATAATTGCGCCTGAACGCGTTAAGCTCAATCGTGTGGGTAAGATGATAGTATCTCTCGCACTTTATCGGCACGAAAAGTATAAGACGCTCGGAAATATCGTCAACGGTAAGACTGTTCTTGAAGAAATTCGTAATCTGCATGGGTTTATTGTATTCCTCGTGATAAATACCGTAGCCCTTATCATTCATCATCTTTGCGAACAGGTACGGAGTATCTATCGCGATTATGATAACTTGACAGTTGTGGATAAGATTTTTCACCTGTGCCTGATGATTGTCCGTCAGCCATTCTCCCGGTATATCATGTATTGAAAAAGCTATACCCTTACCTGAATTAAGCCTGATTCCGAACGAGTATGTTTTTTGCGCGTCGCTCGGATTGTCATCGACTTCCACGCGCGTCAGCGGTTTATTGAATACGTCAAGCTTCTTTCGGATATTTTCGGTCGCGCGCATAAGCTCTCTCTGCGTCTGCTCGTTCAGTATGTCAAAGCTGAGATCCGTTCCCGCAAGCGCCTTGCCTATCTCGCTGCACATCGAGGCAAGAACTGTCGTCTTGCCGCATCTTTTTCCTCCGAGCATTAATATATTTATATCGTTCATTTATCTTTCCTCCCAAAATCAAAAATGCAAAGTTCCCGCCATGTCTCTCATGAGCAGCTTTGTACCGTTGTACTTTGTGATAATTTCATTGACGTCCTTATATCTGTCCGCGTTATCCTCCCACAGCTTCTGACTGTACTGCATGAAGAAGTTGCCCCATACCATGCTCATATCCGTGAAGCTGTTTTCGTCGCTTTTGTTGTCAAAGTTAATCGCAAATGTTATTCTGTCGTAAAACTCCTCGGCAGCGGCGTAAAATGTCTGGTTCGGACGTCTGTACAGCTGGGAAAGCGAATGTCTGAGTTCGTCCTCTATAACCGCGAGGCGCGACGTGAGATAATAATGCACCTCGTCGCCGGCACTGCTTGCACGGAACACGTACTGAGGCGGCACGTAGTAATCCTCGGCAAGCGGATTGAGTGTGTAGAGCTGCTTTCTCACTTCCTGAATTACATTTTCCTTTATGCTGAATTCAAAATTGTAAAGGAATTGGAATGCCTTGTAAATCTGCGTGTACTGCTCCTGTCCGCCTATGACGTTGTCCATCATGTTTTTGAGCCATGCGAGCATATCCACATCATCGCCGCCCTCGTCCGACCCGCTTGTCTGCTGCGAGAATATATTGTTAAGCGCGTAATACATATGCTTTACAAGAGAGTTTTTAAACTCAAGCGTTTCTTTCTGCATCGCCCCGTCGATTTCGTTGAAGCTGTCGGTTATCTCATTGCGGACATAGTTGCACGCCGCCTCCCACAGAGCGTTTGGCATCATTGCGCCGTTCTTGTTTATAATTTCCTGCAGCTCGTCGGCGCTCGGCGCAACGCTGTCCATCTTGTTCAGGATAACCTGTACCTTGCTCCACAACGCGCCGTTTGACTGATTTCTTTTCTTGCTCCAATCGGACACCTGGCTTTTAAGCTGCGCCGTCATATCCTTGTATGTTTTCTGACCCATCATAAAAGCCTGCTGCGCTATTGCCTGACCGACGTTCTTCTCCTTTATCTCCGGCAGCTCCGTTACCATTTTGTTGACCATATTAATTAATTTGCTGCCGATTGAGTTAATATTTTCCAGATATTTTGCGTCGATTTCATCCATATTCCGCGTAAGCGTGTCAAGAAGCGGCATCATAAAATCATTATTTACCGCGTCCTTGTCGGAGCAGTCAACCTTTTTGCAAAAGCATATATCGAAATTGTTATTCTTTACTCCGTTCAGAAACGCGTCTACTGCGTTATCGTTTACGCCTTTATGCAGATTTGCTATGTAGAAAAGCCATTTTCCCATCGCTCTGTCCGAAAAATTATCCCGAAGCGTCTGATACAGCTTTATATCCGGGTCGTGTACATCAGATATAGGCTTTGTCACAACAATGGCGGCGTCGCAAAGCTTATCCACGGTGTCAAGCATCGCCTTGTCAATGCCGACCTGCGTATCGCCTATACCTATAGTATCTACAAGAACAATCTTGCCGCAGTCCTCGTAAAAGCGGCAGGATATTTCCGCTCTGCCTACGGCGAGATAATTGTAATAGTATTCCACATCGGGGTCGGTGGCTTTCTTGCCGTTGTTCTGTGCTACATACGACTTTATCAATTCAGGGTCGGTAAGCGTTATTGAATGACTTCCGAAAAGCGGGCTTATCTCATCGAAGTTATCTATTATGTCCTGAAGGTGCTTTAAAGCTATAGACTTTTCAGCCTCGTCATTGCGTATCTTGCCTTTAAGCTCGGTAATAATATTTGCGTCGTCAATATCGTAAAAGCCAAATTCACTCGTTAGATATGGAGAAGACGGATCTATCTGCTTTATATATTCTTTAACGGTTTTAACAAGGTCTGACTGCTGTTTAAATGTTATAAGCACAGACACCGTTTCGGGCGCCATTTCAGGTCTGTTATATATGACGGAGGTGGCGCCTGTACAGTCGCTCGCGTCATAGGCGGGAATAATTTCGTTGCCGAGGTTTCCGACTGCCTGAAGGAATCGGCTCTTGCCCTGACGCGCCATTCCAACCGTGGCAATGGCAATATGATCACGCTCAAACCGCGCTATTGCGTTATTTATAAGATTATTGTACCTTTGCAGCTCTTTTCTCAGCGCGCCGGTGCTTATACTGCCGAACTCCGACGCGTAATCGCTGCGAATCTCGGCATCTGGCAGGTTTTCCACCTCTTTCTTGTAGCTTTCCAACGAAGCGATATACGATTGCAGTGTTTTAACGCTCTCTCTGCTCTGTCTCAGCCTGTCCGCTTTTTTCTTGCGCTCCGCCAGGATACTGTCAATTTGATCCTTAACTGCCATAGTTGCTTTTTCCTCCTTTTTTCATGTCCGCCGATCTGTTCCGCAACGGTTCTCATTCTAATATTTATATGTAATTCTATCACACATAATAAGATTTTTGTCGGTTTTATTTCCGCATAAAAAAATATCCGCGCCGCAAGAAGCGGACACGGATATGTTGTCAGTTTAGCGACACGCGCCGTTCGTTTATGTTGTTTTCTATTTCGTCAAGATGCTTTGTGTATTCCCTGTTGATTTCGTCATGACTGTAAAGCCACTCGCAGTTTTCGGGAATTACCGCGGGATATTTGTATATCATATCCTTCATACAATCAGCCGCGTCTCCGCCTGCACCGGATACCAAATCCATTGCACCGTACACAAGGAACACTTTTTCAAGCTCAAGCCTGTCCTCAAATAAATCGGACAGTATTTTAAGGGTTTCGAAATCAGCTGTTTCCTGTATGCTGTCCTTAAACATTAAATTTTCCATGCTCTCTCTCTGCGAATAGAAGAGATAATCATAGTCTGTCCTCGGTATATTCATGCTGTCCATTACGTCATACTCTCTGTCTCCGATATTGGACTGTACAGAAGCGCTCTCTTCCGCGGCAGCATCGCTTTCAGCCGCAGCGGCGTTCAGCTTTTCCATATTCTCGTCCGTCGGATTTTCCGTGTATGCTCGAATTGCCAGCACTGTGTTTTCGTATGCCTCAAACACTGCATTGTCGCTCCTTATAACCTGCTCCAAATCGGGTATTATTTTATCCCTGTACACATCGCTTGTGTTCGTTGCACAGCCCGCAAGCAAAACGGCCGTCAGTAATAAAAAAGATAATTTCTTCATGTTTCGTCTCCTTTTATTTCACTCATTATTGACTCAAGATAATTCATGCGAAGCTCAAGGCTGTGCACCGAGTTTTCCAAATCAGCAGTGCTTATTTCGAGCGCGCCGTTAAAATCCATAACAACGTCGCCGCTGCCCTTCATCGCTTCTTTTATAACGCCGCCGCCCTTTTCGCTGATTGTTCGCGTCAAGAGACACAGCTCATAGCCCATAAGCTTCTCGCAGCAGGATATATACTCGCTGTAATAACCAAGATTCCTTTTTACAGTATCGGCGTCATATCCCGATTCGGGCGACAGCGCATGTTCGAGTCTTTCAAACATATCCTTCTGAAAAGCTCGGTGTTCCCGTGACATTGACAGTATTTTGTCAACACGCTCGGTATCCAGACCCCTGTACGCCTTTTCATCAAGATTTTCTATCGTGACAGCCGCGTCTCCGAGTGCATCAAGCCTTTCTCCCGCTTCTCTTACAGATTCCGTGCCGGATGTCATATCGTTCGATTCAAGCTCCTCGATAAGATTTTTCTCGCTCGACGTCATTTGAACAACATTGTTAAGCGAAACCGCAACCGTTGTCATAATCTCGTAATTGTTTTTCTCCTCGCGG
Organism: uncultured Clostridia bacterium; assembly: GCA_947626045.1. Taxonomy (GTDB): domain Bacteria; phylum Bacillota; class Clostridia; order UBA1381; family UBA1381; genus Hominilimicola. The sequence goes on from CANQQS010000008.1 coordinate 30,032, forward strand.
CGTCCGAGCGGGTGCGTTCCGGGCATAAACCGGTATGTAACCGCAGATGCGCAAAGACAGACCGCAATAACAGCGGCGGTTAAAGGTACGCGTACTCCCATTGCCGCTTTTCTGTACCGTTTTGAATTTTCCTTGTTCACGGGTGACAGGCAGTCGCAAAAATTCATATGCGCCGCGCTGTAAACACCTTTCTCGTTTTTAAGAAGCGCGGTATCGCGCACAAGTATTCCCTCCGCGGCTATGTTCATCCACTCGTCCGCGTTCTTCGCGCCGCCGAGAATTTCATCCGTCTTGCCGGCAAACTCCCTAAACGCGCGTGAAAAGGCGCGCGATTTAAGACGTCTGTAGTCGGCGGCACACACCGAACGCACGCCGTCAAAATTCACATTCGCTCCGCCTTTCATGGAAGCGCATATTTCCGGAAACAAATATTTAAGCACGTAATTCAGTCTTGTCTGCCCGCATTTGTCATTGGGCGCAGCCCTGCGGTACGATTCGGATATACTGTCAAGATAACGGTTTATTATCTCACTTTCTGTCGTACAATTCTCCTTTGCGGCGCTGCTTTCGCGGAATACCGTTTCCGACTTTACGTACAAAGTGAGCATCAGCGGATTTGTCAAAAGGCGTGCTGTGTTCTCGTCCTCCGGATATGCGGCGCCGTGACTGTTCACATATTGCCGCGCCTGCTCATTTTCAATAGGTAAAAGTGTTACCGGCACAAAATTTTCAAGATATTCTGTCAGCGTGTCTCTTCTGAGCGACACGGATACGGTGACAGCCGACATTTTGCTCAATTCGTTTATCTCGAGTATTATACCGCCGCTGTCTTTTATCTCATTGAAGCCGTCAAGCATCAGGTACAAAAGCGGTTTGCTGCCCCGCATCAGTTCGTCAAGTCTGTTTACGGCATCGGAAACCGTTGACACGCCATTACCGAAGCGTATTTTTGAAACAATATATCTCTTTATAAAATCACTTTTTCCGTCGTACTCGTTAAGCGGCACAATAAAACCTATCGGTTTATCCGGCATGTACGCGCGCGTATTTTCGTACAGTATGCGTCGGTACAGCGTAGTTTTTCCTATTCCGCCGTCACCGGAAAGCACGGTGTTTCCCATCGTTATAAGCTCGGTTGACGGAATAATCCGTCCGCCGCCCATGACATTATTGTCGATAAGCTCTTTTTCCTCATCGCCGCATATGACACGGCTTGCCTCCCACAGGCTCGCGCGCGTGACTCCGACATTTAAAAGCCTGTTTTCCAATTCCCTGCACGCGTGCAGCATTTCTTCCGCCGAAGCAAATCTTAAAGACGGTCTCGACCTAAGTCCCTTTGCGAGTATACCCATCAGGCAACTCACCGCGGTCGGTGGCGCGTTCTTTAAAATCGGTGAATTTAAAAGTTCCTTGTCGTTTAACGCGGCATACACAAAATCACGTCCGCTTATCATAAACACAAGTGTTGCGCATACCGAAAAAATATCCGAAGCCTCGGATATGTCATTCCTTCTGCCAAGCTTGATTTCAGGTGCGGAGTATGTTGGATTGACGCTCATGTATTCGCCGTCCGAGCCGTTAAAGTCAATGAGAAGCACGCGCTCGTCACCGTTGGCATGCGGTATGATTATGTTGTCGGGACTTATGTCGAGATGAAGTATTCCCTTTTTATGCAGCGCTCCGACAGCTTTTAAAAGCTTTATAGCAACGCGCGTTACATCTTTAAGCGTTTTTATGTCTCCGCACCGCCTGCGCAAAGTATACGCGGAATTTAATCCAAGCAGAGAATACACGGTATTGTTTGCCTCGAACGAATCATAATTCGCTCCAACGCTGTCGGGGTCGGCTTCAAGTATTTCCAAATGTGTTTTATTACCAAGAATAAAGCTTTTTTTTCGCGACTCGAAAAACTCCTCCGCACCGTCATAACGTATCGAGCCGTCTTTATCACGGTAAACGGCATTTTTCGGGTGAAGCGGGAAAAGCTCCTTTACAATACATATATGCTTTCCTCCGCTTATAAGCGTGTCGTCATATTCGGTCTTGTACGCAAGAGAAACGCCGCCGCGTCCGATAAGCTCCGTTACGCGCAGATTTTTACCGTTATAAGTTATCGCAGTGCCGTTTTTTATAGGCTCTCTGTTATCATTCACAGCGTCCTCACTTCTTTCATTATCCATGGCTTAAACTGTAATCTCAAGGATAATTTAACATATGCGTTTACGCGTCGGTCGGATTTGTTTCCGCAAATATTCTGCTCACAAGCTCCTGCATTTCGCCGAGTATCTCGTCGGAATTGTTCATCTTTACCGCGTAAAGCGCCGCCCAGTCAAAAACGCTGCGCGGATCGGGCAGAGCCATGCCGCAGTCGGTAAGCATTATGCACAGTCTGTCATAGTGTTCGCCGAACCGCTCGGCGGGCGTAAGCTCATCGTCTATAACAAAGTCATAATTTACCTCAGGCGCTATTCCCTCCGTTATTATGTACAGCAGAATAAGCGATTTTCTCGTTATGTCCTCGGAACGACTTATCATACTCTTTATGCTCGTCGCCGACGGCCAGTATTTTTTTATCATTTTCTGAATATATGTATACTTCCCGCTCGTGCTGCCAAGCGGCACATTCATTCGTATATACCGCTCGGTTATCTCGTCAACCGAAAACCGCTCCGACTTTGGCGCAGCACCGCCCCAAAATTCTCTTTGCTGCGCCTCCGGATCGCGCAGACATTCTATAAACGTCATAAAATATTTGTACGCCGTATTGTGCAAAGCTCCGAACTTATTTATATTTTCAAGATAAAATTTTTTAAAATCCGGTACGGACGATATGTACCGAAACTCATTGTAGAGTGGCTCGGTATACACCGTTTCGTCAATGTTGTCGGGCAGCGGCGGAAGCGACTCATACAGCTTCACCGCATCGGGATAGCTCATGCCGGTTCTCAAAGCAAACGCGTATGTAAGCTCTCGCGGGTCTCTGTAGTGAAAACCGCAGTCTGACGAGCAGCACAAAAAATCCTGCGCCCTGCTTTCATTAAGCCCGAGTGCAAAGCATATCCTCATATACGTTTCCCTGTCCGACGGCTCGCCGCCGCCAAACCAGCCGCGAACCTTTCTAGACGCACTGTCGCGGCTTAAAGACGGCGAATACTCACAAAGCGCGTCGGTGAGGATTTTCTTTACATCACCGCCGTCGGAAAATTCTCTGAGAGTTTCGCTGAATGTGCGAAGCTTCAGAGATTGATTCATGTATTCAAAAGCTTCGTCCGCCGTCATGCAGACGTTTGCTATGTGGTCATATTCGTTTTGAGAGAGCAGTGTTATATCCATTGTTATCATCCCGCAGACTTTTTATTTTAGTGTTTCGGCGAATTTATGCGCATGACGGGTAAGACGCTCACGCGTCTCGTCCGACATGTTGAATATGCTCGTAAACGGCTTTGAAAACGGCTTCATTCCAAAGCTTACAAGCAATGAGTGAAGAATGTTGGCGCCCTCGCCGCTCCAGCCGTGTGAGCCGAATGTGAAAAACGGCTTGTGGCGCATAAGTACGGCGTTTACGCCGCACAGCACGCGCGTGACGCTTTCAGCCGCGCCGCGCTCGTATGTGCCCGTTCCGGCTATTATCGCCGAAAAGGTGTTAATATCGGGCGCGTCATTCTTGTCCGCATCGCATATTTTAATGGTCACTCCCGCGTCTTCCATTTCGGCGCGTATACACTCCGCCATTTCACGTGTTACGCCGTAGTGTGACGAGTACAGAATAAGCACGGTTTTATTTTTCTCCCACTCGCGGTATTTGTCAAGCAGTCCGCCGTAAAAATCGAATGCCGTTTGAATATCCGCGCCGCGTAAAACATCACTGTCAGCGGGCATGACCGCCGTTATTTTAAGCTCCGACAGCCTTTTAAGTGCGTTTTCCACGTAGTCGGGGTACGTCATAAGGTTCTCGCCTTCCGAAAACAGGTCGCAGCTAAAGAGCGTGCCGCTATTTTCCTCATACGTTACCATGCTATCGGGCCAGCTGAGGTTTGGAGTTATTATAAATCGCAGCACTGCGCCGTTTCCGAGTTTGAGCAGCGCGTTATCCTTAGCCGCCTGCTCACGGAACGGTCGGCTGTACATTTCCTTTAAATTCCTTATACCCGCCACGGTGGCGATAACCTCCGCGTCAGGATAACTTTCCAGTACCGCGCTGAGTCCGTATGACCTGTTAGGCTCGGTGTGATTTAAAATCACATAGTCAAGCGGTCTGCCGCTTAAAATTTCCGCAATATCGCGTACAAGCGCGTCCTCGCCGCCGCGCGGCGCGGTGTCGATAAGCGCGGCTTTGCCGCCTATAACAAGGTACGCGCTGCCGATATGATATATAATATTCTCACTTACTTGCATACGACCGACGCCCAATCCTTTCTGCGGTTTATTTCGGTTATGACGAAGCCGTTTTCAGTAAGCGCCGCCGTCACGTCGTCTATTCTGTCCTCAATGATGCCCGACGTTATAAATACCGCACCGTCAGCCATGTACTGCCTTACGACCGGAGCGAGACCGATTATAACGTCGGCTACGATATTCGCGCACACGACGTTATATTTGTTCTTCGAGATTTCGGCTTGCACGTCCTTATCTGTCACGACGTTGCCGCTTATGACGGTATAGCGCGACTTGTCTATACCGTTGCGCTCGGCGTTTTGGTACGCCGTATCGACCGCATTCGGATCGATGTCGACCGCAACGGCTTCGTCCGCGCCGAGCATAAGTGCAATAATCGAAAGTATACCGCTGCCGCAGCCGAGGTCGAGCATTTTATCGCCTTTTTTTATACATTTTTCGAGCGTTTCGAGACAAAGCTGCGTCGTGTAGTGCGAACCCGTGCCGAAGCTCATTCCCGGCTCTATGTTGAACACAATGCGGTTGGTAGGCTCCGTAAGCTCCTCCCATTCAGGTTTTATCATTATTTTTTCTCCTATTTCCATGGGGTGGAAGTATTTGCGCCAGTTATTCGCCCAGTCCTGCTCGGTCATGCCGTCCATGTCAAGCTCCAAGCGTCCGAACGCACCTTCGGTGTCGAGCTGTTTAAGCTCCGCAAGCGTTGATTTTATACCGAGAAGCAGCTCGTGTCCGGCTATGTCGTCGCTTATGTACGCCTTAACCTTAGTTTCACCGTGCATTTTCTCGACAAGCTCATCGTCCACGTAGTCCCAGTACGCCTTACTTTCCTCAATAAAATCGTCAAATTCCTCCGCATCCTCTATTTCAAGTCCCGTTATGCCGAGTCGGTACAGTCTGCCGCTTACCGGCTCTATACCGTCATGCGATGTGTATATTGTCACCTTTATCCAGTTCATATTTATCCTCCGTTATATAAATACGAGGCGGCACAAAATATACCGCCCCTATAAAATCAATCAAGAAAATCCTTCAATTTTTTGCTTCTCGACGGGTGGCGCAGCTTACGGAGCGCCTTTGCTTCAATCTGACGTATACGCTCACGCGTTACGCCGAATTCCGAGCCGACCTCCTCGAGAGTTCTCGCGCGTCCGTCGTCAAGACCGAAACGCAGTCTCAAAACCTTTGCTTCGCGCGGTGTGAGCGTTGAAAGCACGTCGCCGAGCTGTTCCTTTAGGAGTACAAAACTTGCCGCTTCCGAAGGCGCGGGCGCGTCGTCGTCGGGTATGAAGTCGCCCAGGTGGCTGTCCTCCTCCTCGCCTATCGGCGTTTCGAGCGACACCGGTTCCTGTGATATTTTGGAAATTTCGCGCACCTTCTCAACCGACATGTTGAGTTCTTTTGCAAGCTCCTCCGGCGTTGGCTCGCGTCCGAGTTCCTGTACAAGCTGACGCGACACGCGCACAAGCTTGTTTATCGTTTCAACCATGTGTACGGGTATACGAATCGTACGCGCCTGGTCGGCTATCGCGCGTGTTATAGCCTGACGTATCCACCATGTCGCGTACGTCGAGAATTTGTAGCCCTTTGTGTAGTCGAACTTGTCCACCGCCTTTATAAGACCGAGGTTGCCCTCCTGTATAAGGTCGAGGAAAAGCATACCGCGTCCGACATATCTTTTCGCGATGCTTACTACAAGACGGAGATTGGCTTCGGCAAGATTCTTTTTTGCCTGCTCGCCGTCGTTTACGATAGCTTCAAGCTCGGCGCGCGCCGCGTCGTCAAGCTCCGCTTCCTTGTCGGCGAGCTTCTTTTTCGCGGCTTCCCCCTCCGCCATCCGCTTTGCGAGGTTCATTTCCTCCTCAGCTGTGAGAAGGTCTACCTTGCCTATTTCCTTGAGGTACATTTTTACGTGGTCGTCAATGTTTATCCCTTCCGGTACGGACAGATCCTCGAGTTCTTCCTTTGATACCTCGATTTCTTCAAGCTCCTTGTCCAAATCCTCGACAAGTTCTATTCCTTCCTTTTCGAACCTGTCGTAGAGCGCTTCTATTTCATTGGGAGTAATTTCCACCTCGTCATAGGCGTCGTTTATTTCCTTATAGCTGAGCACTCCCTTCTGTTTGCCCTTCTCTATAAGCTCTTTTTTGATTTGCTTTTTCTTTTCAAGCATTACTTTATTCCTCCCAAGTATTTTTTCCCGCCGAAAGTGTTTCCCTTTCCTTAAAAAGTTTTGACAGCTCCGCAGGATTTGTTTCTTTTTTTATTTTTAAATCAAGCTTTTCAAGCCTGATTGTATACAACAGTTCTCTGACGGTCGCTTCGTCGCCGTCATAGACTTCGAGGTTGTAGAACACGCTGCTTGCGGCGCTCAAATCATTGCCCTCAAAGTCGTTCAGTATCAGCGCCGGTTCGGGCGTTTCGCCGTTTTCAAAGCTTTGGTACATTCGCTTTGCAATCCGTCTGTAAACATCGGTTGAAAAATCGTCGGGGTTCATTTCTCCGCTTACTGTTTTGTACAGCTTGCGGCTTCTCGATATAAGTCCCAAAAGCCGTCTCTCGGCTTCCATGAGTTTTGAAGACGTGTTTTCCGTTTTGACCGTTTGGCGCGTTTCGCGCTCCGTCCGCTTTTGGTACTCGCTCTTTTGCGGTATACGGCTGCGGAACGTATTGCGCGACGATTTTTCGCGGTATTTCGCGAG
>CANQQS010000009.1 GCA_947626045.1 uncultured Clostridia bacterium
GAAAAGAGTACAATAAAAAATTTCTTTGAAGAGGGTCCGCTTGATGATGACAAACCTATTATAGAAACTTTGTCGTTTGGGCAGACTGAGGCAAGAATAAAGCAATTAGATCATGAAGCACGTAACCAATTGTTATTGGAAACGTTAAGTCCCCACTTAAGCAGTAATGAAAGACAAAAAAGGGACTTTAAGATTGAACTCATGCATTTAATAAAGTGGTTAATAATACTACAACTAATATTTGTTGCAGTACCCATTTTACTTACATTTGCTGTTCTTTGCATAAAACTACTTGAAGAAATTCCTGTAGAAATTGTTGCTTCGATATTTAGTTTTTTGAAATATTACATAACAGCAATTATTGCGGAATTACTGGCGATGCTATTCTTTATTGTAAGGTTTGTGTTTGACAAATCTATTGTTGATTTAGTGCGAGAAATGATAAAAAAATAAAGCAGTAAAATAATCCCGGGAGGAATACTTCTGGGATTTATTATAAAAAGGTGGTGGAAAATCCCATCACGTTTATACTATTGGTCATAATTGTTTGATTGGGTGGCTTTACACGTTTTTTACATGTTTGAACGAAATTTGCACAAAAAACAGGTAAATCATAAAACAGTCTTATAGCGTGTAAATGGCGTGTTTGTGCGGTTCGTGGCGTGTTATAAAATTTGAATGTGCTTGGGAAAACAGTAAAAATAATTCCCCTCATCTCCACCACGTCGTACCGTGCGGCAGTTTTACGAATCCTTTGCTTAGGCAAAGGATTCTTTTTTATGCCGCACGGTGCTCCTTTTTCCTCAAAAATCGTCGCAGCACTGCGGCTGCTCGCTTATAAATGCGCTCGCGACGCCTTCGCTTGCTTTGGATTTTTGAGGAGTTGGCGCACCTGCGGTGCGCATGCAGTGTTCGCGCCGACTTTTTATTTGCATAAAAGTCAGCGCTCAAACGCTCCGTTGCGCCTCCTTCTTCACAAAAAGCCGTCGCTGCGTATCGGCTAACGGCTTGTAAACGCGCCGTCTTAACGCCGATTACTTTCTTTGGGCTTTTTGTGAGTTTGCGCCTTCGGCGCCAGCGAGCGGCGGTTTTACGAATCCTTTGCTTAGGCAAAGGATTCTTTTTTATGCCGCACGGTGCTCTTGCAGCTTTCGCGGCAGAGCCGCAGTCAGCTGCATGCGTACACGTAGCAAGCCGAAGCGTACAATTTTTGCGAAGCAAAAATGTAGGCAGCTTTGCTGCCGATAGCTTGCGGCGGTCGCGTGAACCGCGATGCGCAGTAGTACGCCTCTATATGGAAATACTTTGGGCTTCGTACGGGTTTGCGCAACGTTCGCGCCGACTTTTTGCATTCCGTAGGGGCGGTCATCGACCGCCCAAATTATGCGTGAAACGGGCGACCGCAAGGGTCGCCCCTACGGGTGTCGGGTGTCGTAGTCCGCCGACGTGCGGTAAAGCAGTCCTCGCAAAAAAGACAGGATACCGGATGTATCCTGCCTTTATACTTACCGATGTTAAAATTTTATAATTCGCTGTTCGTTTGCTTTTGAAAAGCGGCGCACAGCGGTTTCATATCCGAAAGGCTGTTCCACATGTATGCGCGCACATACGCGGCACCGTCCGTATTCAGCTTAAATTCCGCCGTTTCTTTTCCGCCCGTCAATTCCTTTTCTTGTACAGCCGCGCTCACAAGTGTTCCGTCAGCCTTGTATGCCGCCGCAATTATTGTCGCTTTACCGGCTTTTCCCGTCACGCTTACCGATACGGTTCCGCCGTCAGATGAAATATCCGTCACCGCATAATCAGCTTCCGGCGCGGGCATTTGGGAAGGATTCACTGTTGGCTGTGCGGTCGGCTCTGAAGTCGGTTCTGCTGTAGGCTGCGCTGTCGGTTCTGCTGTGGGCGCAGCCGTAGGCGTCGGCTGATCTTCCTTCTCCTTCGGAACATACACCTTCATATTTCCGTAGCGTGTATTATCGTACCAGTTCGTACTGCCCGAAAGCGCGTCAACGGTCATGCCGCCGAAACCGTTCACGCTGCCGCTGTAGTAACGCGTGTTTATAACGTTGAAATTAAGTCCGTCCTCGCTGTACGCGGTCGTTACGGCGTACGCGTCCTTGCCGTTGTAAACGGCGTTATTGTCAACTATAATTCGCACTATAGTCTGACCGTTTGTGTACTTGCAGCTCGCACCGCCGATTTCGGCGAGGAAGCTTGTAAGCTGTCCGCTCAGCGCGCTTTTCACGCTGCCGTCGTCGTTATAGTGACGCTCGCCGTCACCGGGGAAGAAGCCGTCGTTGTACTTCGCGTACGCGTAGCCGAAGAACGGTTTTTTATCACCGTCGAGCAGAATTGAGTCGTGGCAGCCGACCGTCGCGCTCGAATTTAAAGTAAATTCAACCGCGAACCAATCCTTATCCTTCGCGTAGCCCGGGGTATAAAGCGATACGGGCGTTTTGCCGCTCGGTCCGTAGAACTGGAAATATTGCTTTCCGCCGACAGTTATAAAATTGCAGTTCATCTGATTTGAAGCATTCGCGTCGTCAGTCTTGCCGTTCCAGTCGCTTGACCAGCCGGAGAGAACGCCCTGCGCGTCGGCCGTGATATTGTAGTCATTAAAGCTTCCGCTTATCTTCGACGCGTCGAATACCGTTTCGCACGAGTCGGGCAGAATTATGCCGTTAGCGTGGTTTAAGTCAACATTGTGCTCGTTATACTTCGTTTCCTCGCTGCCCGCTTTAAGCGCGTCGTACATTTCCTTTGTAATCGCAACCGCGCTCGAAGATACCGCGCCGTCCATACCGCTGACATATTCGCGGTCGTACGCGTTCCTGTTTATCGGCTCGGAAAAGCTTTCAAAATCGGCTGTGGTGACGCTGTACCTCTCGCTTTTATCGCCCGATTTTTCATCTCTCCACGAAATGTTATATGTTCCGTCATCGAGCCTGTTGCACGATATATCCTTAAGCCGCTTTATGCCGATCGTCTTAAAGCCCTCGTTTGTGAAATGCTCGAAATCTGTCGTTGTGTACAGTATAAACGACCCGTCGCGGTTGTCGCAGTCGGCAGCCGCGTCCTGCGCGGGATCTGTGCGTATCGCGACAATGCCGTATTTACCGTCGTCCATTTTAAACACCGACGGCGAACGAAACGCTCTTGCCGAGCCGTTCTCGGACGGAGCGGTAATCGCGCCGAAGCCGTGGTTTACATCCTCAAACGTCTTGCCGCCGTAGCCCGATACCGCGATATGTATACTTCCGCCCGCAGCGTCTGTGCCGGTAGTGTAAACCATAGCCCGATACGTGTCCGTTACCGTCTCACGCTTACTGAGGTATTGAAGCTCGTGAGGCAGCGGCTTGTCCTTTTCGTCGGTCGTTCCTATTCTCAGAACCGTAAACGAGTATGACGGAACGGTATAATCGTAGTTATGCGTGAAATCCAAAATTCCGTCTTTTTTCGGATACACCGTTTCAGGGTCGGCTATGGTGTTCCACAGCGTCACCGGAAAGCTGGCAATCTGCTCGACAGACGCCGTACCGTTTATATCAAAGCTCTCGTCAAGCTCAATCGGAATTGTTTTCGCGATTGCGTTTGAATTTGCAATTTTTACTATTATGTCGCCCGTTTCCGTGTCATATGACGCATTAGCATAAACGCCCGTACCCTCGCCGTACTCTTTAAGCGTCGATTTGAGAGTGTAGTCGCCGAGATTGTTTGAATAGAGCTTTTGCACGTAATACGTAGGCGAGCCGTAGCTGTTCGCGTCGTCGAACCAAATCATGTCCGGCGACCACTGCGTGTAATTCATCCTCGCGAACAGCGGCGCGTAGGAAGCCATATAAACCACATCCGCGTTGCGCTCGACCATAGTGAGATACGCAGCCTCGGAAAGAGCCGCCTCCCACGTATTCGCGGCGGGATCGTTCGACTGATTCCTCTGTCTTGACGCGTATTCTCCCGCGAATACCTTTACATCGCGCGGATAGCTGTCATAAAAATTTATGTTGGAATAGAACCAATCGGGCGTTCTGTAATAATGTTCGTCAACGACATACGCGAATTTATCATTGGTTTTTGCCTTTTCGCGAATCCAGCTCCATGCCGCGTTGTAGTTGTCGTCCTGCACGCCAGGTCCGCTTGTCGCGACAAGCTTCATATCGGGATATTTTTCGTGTATAGCCTGCTCAAATTTTTCGTAGCGCGTGAACCAGTTATTGCTGCTCGTCTGCCATTGCTCGTTGCCTATGCCGATAATATGCAGGTTAAACGGCTCGGGGTGTCCCATATCCGAGCGGATTTTTCCGTAGGTCGTGGAAACATCTCCGTTTGCGAACTCTATCAAATCGAGCGCGTCCTGTATATATTGACTGAACGCGTCGCTTGTTACCGGCACGGTTTCTCCCGACTGGTACTGGCACGCCATGCCGACGTTCACAACCGGCACAGGCTCACATTCGAGGTATTCGCAAAGCTTGAAATATTCGTAAAAGCCTAAGCCGTAGGTCTGGTTATAATGCTTGTAGCCGCTGTCAAGTCCGTCGTTTGTATGCGACGCCCAGCGGTTCCAGTTTTGCTTGCGCTCGGAAATGTCGCCGAGAGTGTCCTTCCAGTTATAGCGGTTGGCAAGGTTGTAGCCCTCGATTATGCAGCCGCCGGGGAAACGCAGAAAGCCGGGGTTTATCGCCTTTAATTTTTCAGCTAAGTCCTTTCTGAAAATACCCTCGACCGCGTCGGCGGGTATGCACGAAACCATATCGAGCGATACCTCTCCCGCGCCGTCAAGCTCGACGACGAAATCAGCACAGCGCGCCGTTTTATCGGCGGTCATTTCTGCGGTGTATTTTGTCCATTCATTTGTAACGCTGTCAGTTACCTTTGCACCCGCGACTTTTTCGCCGTCCTTGTAAACGCTCACGCTTATACCACCCGTATAGCCGGCGGATTTTGCGTAAAGCGATACGTTATATTTTTTGCCTTTTTCTGTTAAAACGCCGTCATAAGCGTTGTTTTTCAGCCCTTTTTGCGTGTCGGAGGCGGTAAATACGGCGTAATTCGGATTATTGGAGTTGAGTCCGCCGCTCGACGAGGTTTTAACGCTCGCGCCGCTGCCGGTTGAGGGATAAACGCTCCATGAATACAGCCCGTCGTATGAGGTATTCGAGCCGCTCGTGTACTTTCTCGCCTCGAATGAACGGTTTTCAATCATCTCCGCGTACAGCCCGCCGTCCGCCGCGTAATTTATATCCTCGAAAAACAGACCTATCATATTCTGCTGAATGTCAACGCCCTTTTCGGCGGTTATCTTAAACTGCTCGCCGCTCTCCTGTTCGTCGTAGTTGTCGTCGGGGTCGTCAATTTTCGGCAGTGCCGTGAGTTCATCAGCCGTAAACGCCTTACTGTAAACGGCTACGTTGTCGTAGTAGCACTTAGCGTACGCGTCCGCCGACCATGCGCTGAAGCTCAGGCGCGCAGCCTTCGCGCCGATCGCGCTCATCGTGTAGCCGGAGAGCGAACCCGCGCTTACGCCGTCAACGTAAATCGTACCGGTGCCGTTATTTAAAACAAAATCAACGTGCGTCCACTCGTTTTGTACGCCCTTGCCGGTCAGCGTGTTTTTTTTCTCGGTCGTCGTCATAGCCGACAGAAGAATATCCGCCGCCATTTTGTAGCCGAAATAATTCTTTCCCGTGCTGCCCGACGAGCCGTCGCCGACGTAGAAATTAAAGTAATTTCCGTTTGTGAGATTTTTCATATCCATCGAAACGGTAAACGCTTCGAGGACTTTTCCGTTTTCGTCGGTCGGAAGCGGAAACTCCATATACGTGCCGTTTAAGCCGCTCGTGTAAAGCACCTTGCTTTCACGTTCCGCGTCAGCCTCGTACTTTGCGCTTCCGTGAAGCGTCGCGGTGTGATTGTTTCCGCTTCTGTCGGCAGCAGTCGTACGGCTTTCACCCTCAAGCCTTTCGTTAAACGTGTAAAGCGCGTAAAGATTTTCATCATTTTGCGACGTAACGACCGCACACGGCAGCGCGGCAAGCGCCATAACCGCCGCAAGCAGCGTTGAAATAAATTTTTTCACAGTTGACCGCCTCCTTTTTTTAAATTATAACATTTAAACACATAAAAATCAAGCAAATACAGCAATCAAACACTTTTAGATATGCAAAGGGGGGTTCGTATCATGTGACGGGACAAAAAATACGCACTTTTTTTATAATTATTCACTTCTGTGGCACGAAATGCCCTCTGAGCGACACGAACGGTAATTGAAGCGTGAAAAATATTATGATATAATATAATCTGTAATAATAGGCATTTCATAATAAATGAAACGGAGGTAAAAAAATGAGAAAAAGAATTTTCAGCGCATTTATAACGCTTTGTATGCTTTGCGCTCTCATACCCGCGCTGCCGGCGCAGGTTGCGGAAGCGGCGACAAACATCAAAGTGGGCGACTACGTGAAAATGGGCGAATGGAACGAGGTGCCCATGATGTGGCGATGCGTGGATATTGACGGAAACGGCCCGCTGATGGTGGCGGCGAGCGTGCTTCCCTCCAAGGTTTTTGACGCGAAGGGTGGGAATACAAACAACGGAACAAACTCTCACGCAAGAGACTTTGGAGACAACTCAAGAAAGGATTATAATGGCTCAAACTATTGGGCCGACAGTAATATACGCGCATGGCTCAATTCCGAAGCCGCCGCGGGCAAGGTGGAATATCCCTGCGGAAATCCGCCAAGTTACAGCGGAGAAGCGGGCTTCCTTACGAACTTCACGAGAGATGAGCTGAACACGATAAAGGAAGTAAACCAGAAACAGGTTCTTTCGTCGCCCGACGAGGGTTTGAGAGACTCGGGAAACACACGGTTCAACCCCTTAAATTATGATGCTTATACGGGAAAGTCGTCATACACTTTTGTATTTGAGCATGGATATCACACAAGTTACGACATTGACGCAATATTGTCAAATTACGACCAATCGTATTCCCAAAATGTGAAAGACAGAATGTTTTTTCTCGATGTAAAGCAGTTTTACAATATGTACAAAAACGAAAGCATTTTGGGCGGAAAATTTTATTATCCGGGAGGCGACTACTGGCTCAGAACTCCTTATGCGGGAGAATCCAACTATGTCCTGGCGGCTTCTTACTATAACCGTCTCACAATGTTTTCTCCGAATAAAACCACGGTGGGCGTGCGTCCCGCGTTCTATCTGAAAAATAAAATAACTTATAAATACGGCTCCGGCACGGAAGATAATCCGTACGCGATGAAATTATTTACGCGCCTGCAGTTTACGGGAGAAACAAACACGATTTATCTGAACGCGGCTGAGGGCGAAGGTCTGACGGATTCTCTGGCAAGCCATATGGCATATGAGAACGGATTAAACCCCGCGGGCAAGTTTAAATACACGATAACGGAAGGCAACAACAATCTCGGCGTGAAAGTCGAGGGCGATAATCTGGTAGTTCCGAAGGAGGCTCTTCCGGGCGAATATACGATAAGAGTACGGGCGGACGAGATAAAGTCGCAGCACAGCGACGACTACAGTCTCACGAGCCTCGGCGAATACGGCTTTGAATCGGTGACGCTGACGTATCGTATATGTATAGGTGTAAGAGTGGGCGATTATGTGCAGCTGGGTACGTACAACGGCGAGCCTATACTTTGGCGGTGCGTCGGCATTGACGAAAACGGACCGCTTATGTTCTCGGACAAAATACTTTGTATAAAGCCATGGGACGCCGGAGGTTATGTAACCACAGGCTCGCACGGCACGAGTTATTATGTCGGTCAGCCGAACTACACAAGGTGGATGTCGGGCTCAAACTATTGGGGTGACAGTACAATACGCTCGTGGCTCAACTCCAATGCGGAGGCGGGCAAGGTGGAGTGGCTCTGCGGAAACCCGCCGAACGCTCAAAGCGTCAGCTTCGGCAATTCGTATGACCGGGAAGCGGGATTTCTGACGAATTTCTCGGAGGATGAGCTGCGCGTTGTGAAAGAAGTGACGCAGAAAGCGAACATCCAATCCGGCGACGGCAGCGCGGAGTCCCCGTATACGCTGGAGAAATTAGGTTACAGCGTAGACAAAGCGGCTGCTTTTGCGGTGAATGAAGGCGAAGGCATAACGGCTGATTTATCAACATACATGTCTTACGACGACGGCGCCTCGACAAAGGACGCGTTCACATACGAGATAGAGAGCGGCAATGACACGCTCGGCGCGGAAATAAGCGGCGATACGCTTACCGTTCCGACAGACGCGAAGGCGGGTCATTACACGCTTACGGTCAAGGTAAAAGAGAAACCGCAGTCCTATAATCTCTCGGCTTTCGGCAAGTACGACAGGTATGGAGATAAGCTGACGGTAAAAATACATATATACAGCGGCGCGGATGAGATCAAAGTGGGCGACTATATACAAATAGGCACGTATGACGGCGAGCCTATCCTTTGGCGCTGCGTCGATATAGACGAAAACGGGCCCCTTATGCTCACGGATAAGATAGTATGCGAAAAGCAGTGGGACGTCGACTCAGACTCAGCAGTTTGGGGCGACGATGTGAATTGGTCGCAATCGCACGGAAGAAGAGACGGGTGGTATAACGAAAGCAATTATTGGGGCGACAGTAATATTCGCGCATGGCTCAATTCCGACGCGGCGGAAGGCGGCGTGCAGTACCCGTGCGGATATCGGCCGTACTACTACGGAGAAGCGGGCTTCCTCAACAAATTCGATGAGGCTGAGCTTAACGTCATAAAAGATACTGAACAGAAAGCCATCCTGTCATATCAAGATTTTTCCTGCGCGACAGAGGGCGCTGTCGAATACAGGATGATAACCGACATGAACGGCTTGATATCGAATTACGACGACGCATACGGCGAGAAATTTAAGGATAAGGTATTCCCGCTCGACATAAAGCAGGTGTACGCCGTTTACGCGAACGGAGATATTCTGGGCAGCGATTATTATATAGGAACAAAAGCTGACGGCGAAAAGACCACATATTGGCTCAAAACCCCGAAGGCGGGCAGTGAAGGCGGCGTTCGTATGGTTCAGCCGGACGGCGGTATATTCGAATATGCCGCGAATGCAACGTACGGCGTGCGTCCGGCTCTCTATCTGAACACATTGTCCACGACCTATTCGCAGGGCAGAGGTACGGCAGAAGATCCGTATCAGATAAGAGAAAATACCCGCGTAATGTTCAGAAAGCAAAGTCAGCCGATAGGCTTCGGCGCGGCTGAAGGCGAGGATATAACGGGCGACTTGTCGAAGTATGTGGAATATGACGACGGCCGCAGCACGGCGGGTAACTTCACATATGCAATCGTAGGCGACAACACAATAGGCGCGAGAATCGACGGCGACATACTCACCGTTCCGAAGGGTCTTGAAAAGGGCAGCTATAAGCTTACGGTCAGCGTGGAAGAAAAAGACGAACAGTATAAGTATCAGTTTAATATGGCGAGCCTTGAGGGTTACGGCACCGATCCGATAACGATGGACGTTAATATATACGTCGGCATCGGCTTAGGCGATTATGTGCAGATGGGCGCGTATAAAGACAAGCCGATATTGTGGCGCTATGTTGACTTTGACGAAAACGGACCCCTCATGCTCTCGGATAAGATAATCGGCGGCGGCAAGGAATTTGACGAATACGGCGCAAGCTACACCTACGATGATATAAGCACGAGCCACGGCAGAGACCAGCAAAGATGGTACAACGGCTCAAACTACTGGGGCGACAGTAATATGCGCTCGTGGCTCAATTCCGATGAAGACGCGAATAATATTAATTGGCTCTGCGGTGTTGCGCCCGGCGGAGATCAGTACGCCGGGGATAACGGCTTCCTTCAGAGCTTCAATGGTGAAGAGCGCGACGTTATAAAAACGGTAAAGCAGAAAACGATTCTGTCAAATTACGATCATCTTGAGATAGGTGAATCGGGTACGGAATCATATAAATACACCGAAAATATAGACGACATAATAGCAAATTACTATGAGGCGCGTGTCGGAGAAACAGAGGACAGCATGTTCCTCCTTGACGTGAATCAGCTTTATGCCGTTTACAAGAACAGTGATATTTTGGGCGAAGGTTATTACATAGGCGCGGACGAAAATGAGACCGCTGCCGGTGTGAAGGGTACTTACTGGCTCAGAACCCCGAATACGGACAATGGTACAAGAGTTCGAAGGGTTAATTCGTCGGGCGCGGTAGTATCAGCTTCGGCGCGCGAAGAAGGATCGGCAGGCGTGCGTCCCGCGTTCTATTTGGACACAGCGAACTTTAACTGTACGCAGGGTACGGGCGACGCGTCCGACCCGTATTGGGTAAGAGGAACAACGAAAGTACCGTACGCCGGCGAAAGCGACGAGATTCTGCTCGCCGCGTCATCGGAAAAAGGTTTGGAAGCCGATTTGTCGAAGTATATGGATTATAAGGCGGACACAGTCGATACGGCGGGTAAATTCACGTATGAGATTATGGTAGACGAGAAAAATCTCGGCGCAACAATCGACGGTGATATGCTCGTTATTCCGCCGGGAACGGCAAACGGCTTATACACGCTTTCAATCGATGCGTATGAGAAGGAACCGCAGTATGCGTATAATCTTGCAAGCCTCGGCGATTACGGCTTTGACGGAAGAATACCGCTGACCGTTAAGGTATTCGTAGGTATCGCGGTGGGCGACTATGTTCAAATGGGCATGTACAACGGTCAGCCGATTTTGTGGCGCTGCGTTGGCGTTGACGAAAACGGACCCCTTATGCTCTCGGATAAAATACTCAGCACAAGGCAGTGGGATGTAGAAGGTGACAAAGGCTCACACACGAGAAACGCGTCGTATGGCGCCACCAGACAACAGTACGGCTCAAACTACTGGGAGGACAGTAACATACGCTCGTGGCTCAACTCCGAAGCCGCGGCGGGCGGGGTCGAGTGGCTCTGCGGAAATCCGCCGAATAAAGGAAATCACGCGTACGATAAGGAAGCCGGTTTCCTGAATGGCTTTGCGGACATTGAAATCGAGAATATAAAGAAGATTACGCAGAAAACAATTCTCGGAAACTGCGACGCAGACCTTAAGATGTCGGGTACGGATTGGTACAACATGGTTGTGGACATCAACGGTATACTGTCGAATTACGATAGCGCCAATGCCTATGAATTGGAGGATACAATATTCCTCCTTGACACAAAGCAGGTTAAAATGGTTTACGACAACAGTGATGTTCTGGGTGAAGGCTATTACGTCGGAGAGGACATCTCGTCGACAACGGAGGGAGAAAAATCCAATTACTGGCTCAAAACTCCGAAGGTAGACAGCGCGGGCGGCGTTCGTTATGTTCAATCGGACGGTAATGTCGTTGAGACCGCGGCGAATAATGAGTCAGGCGTACGTCCCGCACTTTATCTGGACATATTATCAGAGTCCTTCAGCTTTTCGGAGGACAGCGGTACGGGTACGAAGGACAGCCCGTACCTGATAAGACCGATAACGCACGTGAAGTTTGCGGTGGCGGATAATCCGGCTCTGGACGTGTCTTACGGCGCGGGCAAGACGGTTGATTTGTCACAGTACGTCGATTACGAGGGAGAGAGCATTGGCACAGCCGGTATGTTCACATATGAAATCACGGGTGACAACAATATCGGCGCGGAAATCAAAGGCGAAACGCTCAGTATTCCGAAGGGAATCGAGCTCGGCGATTATACGCTTAATGTAAAGGTAACGGAGAAAAACGAGCAGCATGTGTATGATCTCGCAAGCATCGATTACGGCGATTACAGCACAGACGCCCAAAAGACGATTACGTTCAACATAACTGTGTCGAAAAGAATCGACGTGGGCGACTATGTTCAAATGGGTACGTATGATGGCAGACCGCCGCTGTGGCGGTGCGTGGCTATTGACGAAAACGGCCCGCTCATGCTCTCGGATAAGATAATTTGCGAAAAGCAGTGGGACGCTGTCGGCACTGCAGGCTCACACGTGAGAAACGCGTCGTATAAAGGCGCCACCAGACAACAGTACGGCTCAAACTACTGGGCAGACAGTAACATTCGCTCATGGCTCAATTCCGAAGCCGAATGGGGCGAGGTTAAATGGCTGTGCGGAAATCCGCCGAATTACAGCCAAGAAGAGGGCTTCCTTAAGAACTTTACGCGCAACGAAATCGGCGCGATGGAGTATGTGACGCAGAAATCCATTCTCGGAAACTGCGACGCAGACCTTAAGACGTCGGGTACGGAGCCGTACAGCATGGTTCAGGGAATCGGCGATATACTGGCGAACTACGATATTGCCAATGCCGAGGAAGTGGAAGATAAGGTATTCCTCCTTGATACAAAGCAGGTTAAAGCCGTTTACGACAACAGTGATATTCTGGGCAGCGGCTATTACGTGGGAGAGAATATCGCGGACAACAGAAAAGGCAACTACTGGCTCAGAACTCCGAAGGTAGACAGCGCCGGCGGCGTTCGATATGTTCAATCGAACGGAAATGTCGCAGAGACTGCGGCGACAGGCAGTGTGGGCGTGCGTCCCGCGTTCTATTTCCACCAGACCGCGGTAAGCAGCGCGATAAATTATGAAGATGGCAACGGCTCAAGCAGCAATCCGTTCACGATATATAATGACGTCGAGCAGCTGGAATTCGCCGGCGAAAGCGAACCGATATATATTTACATGGCTCCGAATGTCGGCACGACGGTGGATTTGACGCAATATCTGCAGTTTGAGGACGGAACCGATGTAGCGGGCAAGTTTACATATGAAATCAAAGAAAACACCGCCGGCGCGTCAATCGACGGAGACACAATAACGGTTCCCGGTCTGTCCGAGGGCGAATATACGCTCAAGGTTAAGGCGATAGAGAGGGAAGCGCAGTTCGCGAGTCTCCAAAGCATTGACGAGTACGGCACGGAGCCGGTCACGCTGACATTCAATATAATCGTGCCTTCGGATATAAAAATAGGCACTTACGTGCAGATGGGCGAGTATGAAGGCGAGCCTATACTGTGGCGGTGCGTCGGCATTGACGAAAACGGTCCGCTCATGCTCGCGGATAAGATACTTTGTCTTAAGGCGTTTGACAATAGCGGATCTGCCGCGGATGGCTCGCACGGACGCAGCTATACGCGAAGCGGCGGTTCAAACTACTGGGGCGACAGTAATATACGCTCTTGGCTTAACTCGGACGCGGAGGCGGGACAGGTTGAATGGCCCTGCGGAAATCCGCCGTGGTACAGCGATGAAGCGGGCTTCCTTACGAACTTTACGCCCACAGAGCAGAATGCGATAAGGAACGTAACGCAGAAGTCGATATTGGCAAGGGCGGATCAGAGCCTGAGCACGATGGGAACAGATTGGTTTAATGACTTTAGCGATATAGGCAGCGCAATGTCCAATTACGATGCGGCATACGCGGAGAAACTGGACGAAAAAATGTTCCTGCTCGACGTAAAACAGCTTCATACCGTTTACGAAAACAGAGGAATCCTGGGCGGCAGATATTACATAGGCAAACTCACGGCGAAATCCGCGGCGAGCGCCGGAGGCGGAAAGAGCGAGGGAGACGAATGGCGTTATCTGCTTCGCACTCCTGCCGTAGATCACGGATCAACAACAAGCGAATACATCAACACCTTTTCTCTTGTTGTGGAGAGTGCTACAAGCAATATAATCAGATCCCAATCTTCAAACAGTAATGGTATACGTCCCGCGTTCTACATGAATATGAGAACGGTAGGAATAGCGGGAGGCTCCGGTACGGAAAAATCGCCGTATTTGCTAGGCGGCGTTCCGTATAAGAGCAAGAGTGACGCGTATTTATCCGTTGAGATCGGCAATGAGTTTACGGGAGATTTGTCAGACTTTGTAGAGTATAAGGACGGCAGCGATACGTCAGGCAAGTTTACGTATACAATCGAAACCAACCCGATAGGCGCTAAGATTGACGGCGATATACTCACCGCTCCGGACACGCTCGGTATAGGCAAATATACGCTCACAATCAGAGCGGAAGAAAAAGACGGCGCGCAGTACGCGTCCGCGAGCAATGATACATACGGCTATGAACCGGTGACTTTCAAGGTTATAATATCCGTATACGACAAGATAAAAGTGGGCGACTATGTGAAAATGGGAACATATAACAATGCGCCTATTATCTGGCGGTGCGTTGACGTTGACGAAAACGGACCTCTTATGCTTGCGGATAAACTGCTTTGCTCAAAGGTATGGGACGTTGCCGGCGAAAATACGAGCGGCTCACACGCCAGAAACGGATCATATCGCGGCTCCACCAGACAACAGTACGGCTCAAACTACTGGGAAGACAGTAACATGCGCTCGTGGCTCAATTCTACCGCGGACGCGGGCAATGTCGAGTGGCTCTGCGGAAATCCGCCGGATTACAGCGGGGAGGCGGGATTCTTGAATGGCTTTGCGAGCGAAGAACTTGACCAAATTAAGTCTGTTAAGCAGAAAGCACTTCTTGGAAGCTGCGACCAAGAACTTAAAACGTCGGGCAGCGAGTTATACGGTTACAGGTTGTCCAATGAAACTTCTGTAAACATTGACGATATAGTGAGGAATTACGATAGGGCATATGCCAAAAACGTAACGGATAAGATATTCCTCCCTGACGTAAAGCAGCTTCGAGCCGTTTACGACAACGGAGATATGCTGGGCGCCGACTATTACATTGGAACGTACACCTGGCAGGCAGGAGGACAAAAAGGTCATTACTGGCTCAGAACTCCGAACGCAAACAGCACGGGCGGCGTTATGCAGGTTCTGGAAAACGGAGATGTCGGGGAGACTGCGGCGATAGGCAATTCGGGCGTGCGTCCCGCGTGCTATCTGGAAACGGAGGACTTGAATTATATTTTTGGCGACGGTACATCAGGCGATCCGTATCAGATAAGGGAAAACAAAGCGCAGTTCGCGGCAGACAGCGACCCGATAAGTCTCAGCGCGGCTGAAGGCGAGGGTATAACGGCTGATCTGTCACAGCATATAGCGTATGAGAACGGAACCGACGTGACAGATAAATTTACATACGCACTCGACGGCGATAACACATGCGGCGCGCAGCTTGACGGCAGCACGCTCACAATCCCGAAGGAAACGCCGTACGGTATATACTCGCTCAGGGTAATCGTAACCGAGAAAGAGCCGATTTATCAGCCTTTCACGATGGCAAACGCAGAAGATGAAAACGGCTCTCAGTATACGGTTATGAATATCAGAATAGCGATAGGCATCGAAGTGGGCGACTATGTTCAAATGGGCGAATACTACGGAGAGCCGATACTGTGGCGCTGCGTGGCTATTGACGAAAACGGTCCGCTCATGCTTTCGGATAAGATACTTTGCGTAAAGCCGTTTGACGCTATCGGCGGTAACGACAGCGGTTCGCACGGTGTAGACTCACTCAGACGAGGCAGTTACGGCTCGAACTACTGGAGCGACAGTAACATACGCTCGTGGCTTAATTCCGACGCGGAGGCAGGCAGCGTAGAGTGGGCTTGCGGAAATCCGCCGAATCGGGGAGATAACGTGTACGACCGGGAAGCGGGATTCCTGACGAACTTTAAGTCGGAAGAACGCGATGTGATGAAGACCGTAACGCAAAAGTCTATTCTGGCGACGCCCGATTTTGACGCGGGGTACGTCAATAATAAAACCGGTACGGAAACATACTCATATAATGAAAACATAAACAGCATATTGGAGAATTACGACAGCGCGTATTCCGAAGAATCGTCGGATACGATGTTCCTTCTCGACACAAAGCAGCTGTACAGCGTTTACGCAAACCGCGGCATTTTGGGCGGCGATTACCATATAGGCGAGCCGACGGCTGCGTGTGTGGAAAACAATAAATCCGGAGGAAGCAATATTGCGGCCGGTGAAAAATGGAGTTACTGGCTCAGAACTCCGAAGGCTAACAGCACAGCCGGTGTCAGAAAGGCTGACGCTGACGGCGCGGTAAGAGAGACTGCGGCGAACAACGACAACGTGGCAGGCGTACGTCCCGCGTTCTATCTTGACTTGGATAACGCGCTTCTTAAGCTGGGCGCGGGTGAGGTAACAGACCCGTATATAATCTCAAAGCGCGTACAATTCGGCGGTGAGAGTGATGAGATTGCGCTCGATACGGATTACGGCAAGGGCTTGACGGCTGATTTGTCGCAGTACACGGCTTACGAAAATGAAGCCGATACGGCGGACAAATTCACGTACACAATCGAGGGTGAGAACACAATCGGCGCTGAGATTGACGGCGACACGCTTACCGTTCCGACAGGCGCAAGCGCGGGTGTATATACTCTCACAATCAAGGCTGACGAAAAAACGCCGGAGTACATGCCGGCAAGCGTTGAGGAATACGGTTTTGAACCGATTACGCTGACGCTGAATGTAACAATTCGTAAAACAGACGCCGACATGTCCGTAATGAGAAGAAATCTTACATACACAGGAAACGAGCAGAATCTTGTAACGGGCACTGTTGCGGGCGGCACGCTTACGTACAGCATGAGCGCGGACGGCGAGTACACCCAAAATATACCCGCAGGCACAAACGCCGGTGATTACACCGTTTGGTACAAGGTAACGGGTGACGCTAACCACAATGACAGCGAGCCGAGAAACATAACGGTGACAATCGCGAAAGCCGCATCGACTGCATCGGTAACAGGCAAAACTCTTGCCCATACAGGCAGCGAGCAGGAGCTTGTAAGCGGCGTTGCGGTCGGCGGTACACTCTCGTACAGCATGAGTGAGAGCGGCGATTATATAAAAACGGTGCCGACGGCGACAAACGCGGGTGAATATACGGTTTGGTACAAGGTAATCGGCGGTGACAATTACAACGACACCGAGCCAAAATCCGTAACGACCACAATATCCAAATCCATTCCGAATGTATCGGTTAAGGCGAACGAGCTTGTGTTCAAGGACAGAGAGCAGTACCTCGTAACGGGCAAAACCTCGGACGGTACGCTTTTGTACAGCATGAGCATGAACGGCGAATATACCGAAAAAGTTCCGAAAGGTACAGAAGCGGGTGAATATACGGTTTGGTATAAGGTAACGGGCGATGAAAACCATGCCGACATTGCGCCGCAGTCAGTGACCGTTTCGATTAGAAATATCGAGAGTATCAGAATTGAAAGCGGGCCTGCCAACACGACAATCCTCGAGGGTATGCCGTTTGACGCGTCGGGACTCAGAGTCATTGCGGAGTGCGGCGACGGCGAAACGTTCGAGGCGTTCGGCTACACGCTGTCGGGTTACGACACGTCAACGCCGGGCGAGCAGACCGTTACCGTTACTTACGCAGGCAAGACCGCGGAATTTACGATAACGGTAGAGGCGAGGTCGCTCACAGGTATCGAGCTTACGCATAAGCCCGATAAGCTGACATATTATCAGGGTGACAAGCTCGACATTACGGGCATGGCAATCACAGCGAAATATGACAACAACACATCGGCGTTTGTAGATATTAATGACTGCGAGGTAAGCGGTTCGACCGACAGCGCGGGTGAACAGACGATTACCGTTACGTACAACGGTGAGACGGTTGAATTTACCGTTAATGTGCTTGAGAGACCCGAGCAGACACAGGCGGTTGCAGCACCGCTCATCGAGATTGCGGAGTTTTACGGCGGTAAGCGCGCGATAATCTCGTGCGCGACGGAAGACGCGGAGATTTACTACACCACGGACGGTACAGACCCGACAACGTCGTCACAGAAGTACGAAGCGCCGATCGAGCTTACGGAAAGCGCGGATGTAAAGGCGATTGCGGTTAAATCGGGCATGGACAACAGCGAGATTGCAAGCGAGTCCGTTACGGTTGAAAAGGTTGAGACGCCTGTCGCAAGCGTACCGTCAGGCGAGATTGCGGCGGGAACGTCGATAAAGCTGCTCTGCACAACTCCGGGCGCTGAAATCTATTACACCTTGGGCGATGATTTGAACGAGGGTAACTACAAGCGTTACACAGACGCAATCGTCATAACCGAGAACACAACAATCCGAGTAATGGCGGCAAGGCGCGGCTGCGTGATGAGTGACGGCGTTACATTCACATACACCGTAATATCGTCGTCTGAGCCGGGTGAAAACGAGCGCGCGTTAATAGGCGTGGAAGACGCAATCTGTAAAGCGGGAAATACGTTCAGTCTTGCGGCGTATATGTATTCCGAACACGAGAATGTATCCGATTTCAGATTTACATTCGACTTTGACAGCAGCAAATTTGAGTATATGGGATTTGAGCCGGGCGAGGATATGCCCGCAACGGTGCTGTCCGTCACAGCTACGGAAGACAGCGTGACGGTTCGCGCCGCGGGAGCAGGCGTAAAGAGCGGTGAAGCGTGTGAGCTTCTGTTTAAGACAAAGTCGGACGTACCTGTAAACGAATACTACATACCCTTGAGAGATATGGAGGTCAACACCGTAGACGACAGCTTGATTGACGTATACTATTGGGACGGCGTCGTTTCGGTAATACCGCAGAATACGGACATCTTAGCCGACGGATACTTCACCGACGCGGAGCTTAACATCATAGAAGATCCTTATGATTTAAAGGGTGATGTGACCGCATGGATATTGACGGAAGCAATCGAAACGCCACAGGAAGGCGAAGTGAAGGACTTTGACGTACTCATCGCGTTCTACGACCAAGACGGCACTCTCGTGAAGCTGAGCAAAACAGACGCGGAGCTGTACGAGGAAATGGATTTGCTCCTGACTAACGTAACCATTCCGGAAAACGCGGAAATTGACAGCGTGAAGCTTATGGTATGGGACGACGCAAACACAATGAAACCTCTTATGGAAGTCGTACCTTTACTGTAAGCAGCATAATTTTACGACAGCGAAGGGTCACATAACACAAAAAGCGGGATACCGAAAAGGTATCCCGCTTTTTGCATATCCGTAACCGGTTACCGTTTTTAAAATTTACGCCGAAGAGTTGAATTTAATTCTTGACAAATCAAAAAGCATTATGTTAAAATAGCGCAGGACGACGACACATGTGTTACTGAGAAGTATGTAAATCTGATTACGGAACGTGCTTTTTGTAACGCGTGTGTTTTTTGTTGTCAAATTAAAATTTACGGGAGGTTTTTATGCCGAAAAATCAATTTGAAAGAATGATGTTCGCGTTTCTGACGGTGCTTGTGACGGTTCACGCGTACGTGTTTTACAGCCTTTACGTCATAAACGGCAATACATTCATGTTAATCACGGGGGAGAGCAGCGTACTCGGCGCGATAAACGCTATGGGAGGCGTGAGCGTATTGGGAACGCCGGTGCCGATATGGGCGGTGGTGCTTATAGAGTTCGCGCTCGCGTACTCGCTGGAGGTACTTATGGGCAGTCCGTGTTCGTTTAAGCTTGCGTCCAAGATTTTTGACCCCGCGAAAACGCATCCGGTAATTTTTGAAACCGCGATAATCTGCGCGACCGTCGGTCTTATGTGTCCGGCGATGAGCTTTCTTGCGGCGTGGCTTTACTATCCGTACGCGGCGGGATTTAATATTTTGACGCTGCTCGCGAATTGGGTAAAGCTCGTGTGCTTCAATTTTCCGTTCGCGTTTTTCTCGCAGCTGTTTTTTATACAGCCGCTTATCCGCACCGTTTTCAAGCTTTTGTTCCGAAGGAACGCCGCGGCGCAGAATGTGTGACGTACATAAAAAGGGACGCGCCGTCCCTTTTTTGTTACGCTTTATTCGCCGATTCGGTTTATCATATTGGCGAGGTATCCCGCGCCGAAACCGTTGTCTATATTGACGACGCTCACGCCGCTGGCGCACGAGTTTAGCATGGAAAGAAGCGCCGACAGACCGCCGAATGACGCGCCATAGCCTACGCTCGTCGGTACGGCGATAACGGGGCAGTCGGCAAGTCCGCCGATAACGCTCGCAAGCGCGCCCTCCATACCCGCGACGGCGACGATTACCTTCGCACTCATAATGTCCTCGGCGTGCGACAGCAGCCTGTGCAGTCCCGATACGCCCACGTCGTAAAGCCGTGTGACGCGGCTGCCGAGTACCTCGGCGGTGAGCGCCGCCTCCTCCGCAACGGGCATGTCGCTTGTGCCGCCGCTCGCGACGACTACGGTTGACTTCGTGTCGGGTTTCGGCATATCGCCGACTATTCCGACGCTGCCCATATCGTAATACGTGAGCGGCAGCTTGTCTTTGGCGTACTGCGCCGCCTGCGCGCTCATGCGCGTTATAAGTACCGTTTTCTGACCGCCGTCATGAAGCTTTTCCGCTATTTTCACGATCTGCTCGGGCGTTTTGCCCGCACCGTAGATAACTTCAGCCGCGCCCTGACGTATGCCGCGGTGGTAATCGACCTTCGCGAAGCCCAAATCCTCAAACGGTTCGAGCCTTAATTTCAGCATCGCGCTGTCGGTATCGACTTTGCCCGAAGCCACATCCTCAAGCAATTTCTTTAAATCCTTCTGCTCCATTTTACATTTCTCCGTTCAAATACATAATTATCCTAACATAATTTTACCACATTTTTTACGCGTTTTCAATATAATAAATCCGCGCAAAGAAAAAAGGGCGGCATATGCCGCCCGATCCCTTTAAAAGGGAGGATTTTTTAGTAAACTCTTACCGCTCCCGCGTACTGCGCTATGCGGTACTCCGTGTTGATTGACGATACTTTTACAACGTCGCCTGTCTGCGGCGCGTGAATCATGTTGCCGTCGCCGATGTAGATGCCGACGTGGTGAACGTAGCCGCCCTTCGCGAAGAATACGAGGTCGCCGGGCTGGAGATTTTCACGGCTTACGTACGAGCCGCAGTTTCTCTGATCCGCCGCGACACGCGCAATGCTGATGCCGTTCTTGCTGCACACGTACTGCACAAGTCCCGAGCAGTCGAAGCCCGAGGGAGATGTGCCGCCCCATACGTAGGGAACGCCGAGGTACTGCATTGCCGTGTTTACGATAGCCTGACCCTTGCTGCTTGCGGCGGGCGCCGATTCTACCGATTTAACAGCGTCTGCCACGCCCGCAGCCTGCGCGTTCTGACGCGCGAGCTCTTCCGCTCTCGCGGCTGCCTCTTTGGCTTCCTTAACCTCCTGCTGCTTCGCGCGAAGCTCGTCCTTATCCTCCCACTCTCCGACAAATTCGAGCGAGGTGTTTATTACGTAACCCTCTTTGTACTCGGCGCTGTAGCAAACCTTTATAAAATCATCCTCGCCGCCCAGAATATAAGCATAGCTGCCGTCGTCAAGCTCGTCCAATATATCGCTGTCGGTGCTTGCCGCGGCTCTTACTCTTACCGAGCCGCCGTTTACGTGAACCTGCGCGATCTTGTAGTTGTCAACGCTCATTTTGGCTTCGTTTGCTGCGGAACTGTTTTGAGTTACAAAGTCACTCTTTACATATCCCGCAAGACCGCCGTCGTCAACGATTTTGTACCAGCCCTCGGTGCTTTCGGTAATCTGAACCTCCGTGCCGACGCTTACGCTGCCGACCGTTTCAGCCTCGTCGGACGGCATAGCCATTACGTTTACCTCGCCCTCCGAGGATATAACATACGCGATGGGAAGGAAGCTCTTTGCTGCGATTTCGCTCTCGGTTGCTTCCTCCTGCGCGGTTTCGGCTTCGTCTTCGACTGTGAGCTCAGCGCTGCCCGTAGCCGCGCCGTCAAGCTCCTTTTCCGCGATTGTTATACTGTCAGAAGCCGCAGCGGCGTTAATTCTCTGCTCGCGTTCCGTTTTAACGTCTTTCATGTCCGCGAATTGTGCCGCGGTAAGCGAACTTATCATCGCAACCGCTATAATCACGATTGCAGAATGTTTAAAGTTCCTCATAAAATATAACCTCCTAAATGTGTAGAGTAAAGTTTGTTTCCAAAGCTTTACTAAAATTTCGTTTTAGTTACTGAAATATTACCAAAACATTACAAACAGCATTATACACCACTTATTTCCGTTTGTCAACACTTTTTTAATCTGAATGTCTTTATTTTGTAACATAATCGTAACTTTAATGTGACTTTTGCAATAAAAAGGGTAGCATTTATTGTGCAATATTCACATGATAAGATGTGTTAATTTGGCACATTCAACCTAAATTACACGAAAATGAGGTTTTTTCATCGCTTGATTTTCAAAGTTATGTTACATATACGTTACAAATGTTACAAAACAACTCACAAAAATTGCCTTGATTTATCTGTTGTGGTACAATTATGCGTATGATGGGGAAGGGGGACAGCGTGTGATAGAATACATAAGAATTGCGGTGGTGTTCGCGGCGGGTATTTATCTCAGCGGCAGGGTGCCGCCTACGTTTGCGGCAATTTTCCTTTTATCCCTTATATTGGTATTGACAATTAAAGCGATTTTTAAACGTGGATTTAACATAAAAATTTTAATTATGGCGTTCGCGTTTTGTTTGGGAGTGTTTCTGTGCCGCTATGCAGGCGACGCGGACAGGCTCCATTTGAGCGACTACGTTGACAGGTATGTGACCGTGACGGGGCGCGTGTCGGAGCTGCCGACGGACGCGGGTGAAAACAACCGTTACGTCGTGACGATAGGCGCTATGAGCTACGCGGGTGAGAGTGTTGACGCGGACGGCAAGCTGCTTGTGACAACGCCGTCGGAATTTAAATACGGCGACACGATAAGCTTCGGCGGAATAATAAAAAATCTGCCTGTTAAAATGAACGAGAACGGCTTTGACTACGCGCGGTACTACAAGAGCCGCGGCATATTCTTTAAGGTGTACGCGAGCAGCGCGTCATACGCGCCGTATGAGATACGCGATTTTTCGCCGTACTCGCTCGGACTGTACGCAAAATGCTTCGTGTCGGACGCGGTGGATAAGCGGTACGGCGGCGACTACGCGGCTGTGCTTAAGGCGGTGCTTACCGGCAACAAAAAGGAATTTTCTGAGGAACTAAGCGCGGTGCTCGACAGAACGGGACTTAAAAGGTTCTATTATCCCGCGTACCTGCATATAATGCTGTTTATGACGGTCATCACAGCCGCGCTCGGTTTTCTCGATAAGAAAAAGCGCGACGCGGCGACGGTGATTTTACTTATTATATACGCCATGTTTAATTTCGGCACGATTACGGCGGTGAAGCTCAGTATAATGCTTACGCTGTTTATAATCCTCAAACGCCGCAGGGGTTACGTGTACTACCTCGACGTTATAGGCATGACCGCGATAATCATCGGGCTTATAAATCCGCTGATGTACTATGACGCAGGATTTGTGATGTCGATAATGTCGAGCGTGCTTATACATTACTTCTACGATGCGGCGGAAAAACGTTTCATGCGCATAAAACCGCGCTTTATACGCAGAATGGTCGTGGTCGGCGTTATATGCTCTGTGGGGCTTATACCGATAAGCGCGTATTTCTGGAACGGCGTGTCTTTTTACTCGATATTCGTTTCGTTCGCGATGATATTCTGCGTGGGCGTGATACTCGTGCTGTCGCCGCTGTTCGTGCCGCTCTTGGCGCTGTTCGGGAACGCGCCGATAGTCGGACAAGCCGTTACGACAATGGCGTACCTGCTTAAGAGTATACCCGTATGGATAGACAAAATCGGTTTTATGCGGTTCTCGCTCGTGAAACCGTCGGTTTTGGGATTTTTGATATACTTGCTGCTACTATGCGCGGCGGTAAAGCATATTAAGAAAAAGAAAACACAAATGCTCGCCGCGCTTTTCACGGCAGCCGCGCTGTGCGTGTCGGTCGGAATAAGAGAGGCCGAAAGATTTAACTCTATAGAGGTGACGTTTGTAAACGTCGGTCAGGGCGACGGTGCGATAATATGCGCGCCGTACCGCTTTAACGTACTCATAGACGGAGGCGGCGGCAACGCGTACTCCGACTACGATCCGGGCGAGAAGCTGTTTCTCGAATATTTAAGAGCCGAGAATATCACGGTTATTGACAGCGCGTTCGTGAGCCATTATCATCAGGACCACGTGCAGGGCATAATCGCCGCGATAAACAATCTGCATGTTCGAAATGTGTTCATGCCGGACAACATGGAGGGAAGCGTGTGGAGAACGGTGATCGAGGAAGCGGCGAAGGCGAATGGCACGAAAATTCACTACTTGCAAGACGATACCGTTTTGAGGTATAATAACGGTATGACGATACGCGTCGTGCGTCCCGCGCGGAAAACGAGCATAAGCGACGACGAAAACGACACGACATACGTGTATAAGGTGACGTACGGCGGGCGCGATATTTTATTTACGGGCGATATGACGACGTACGGGGAGAAAAATCTTCTGGAAATTGGATTTGACCCGAAAACGGATATATTGAAGGTCGCGCACCACGGCTCACGTACCTCGTCGTCGGACGAATGGATTAAAGCCGCGGCTCCCGACCGCAGCATCATAAGTGTCGGCGAGAACAACACGTATTATCTGCCCGCCGATGAAACGCTCGAAAAGCTGCGCGGCAGTATTGTGTACCGCACAGATTATGACGGCGATGTGCGCTTTAGTATTTCGGGCGGCGGCAAGCTTAGTGTGGAAACGTATGCGAGAAAGGAATAAAAATGGCGTATAATAATAAGAAAAGCAATAATGACGATTTGATAAAACTGAAAAAGCAGCTCAAGGACGGCAAGCTGTCGCCGCTGTACCTGTTTTACGGCGATGAGGAATACCTGCGCGAAACGTATGTAAAGCGTGTGACCGATATGGTACCCGACGGCGGTTTTCCCGAATTTAACCGCATAAAGCTTGAAGGAACGGACATACCGCTGTCGGAGTACGACGACGCGTGGGAGTCGTTTCCGATGATGACCGACAAAAAGCTCATACACATCAAAAACAGCGGCATATTCAAGCCGCAGCGCAAAAAGAAAGAGGACGCGGCAACGCCCGAGGAGAAAAAAGAGTTCTGGACGGAGAAGTTTAAGCGTATTTCGGACGACACTGTCGTAATATTCGACGAGGCGGCAGTCGATAAGCGCGGCGTTTTGTACAAAGCGGCATCAAAGGCGGGTCAGGTCGTGGAGTTTAATTACATGAGCGAAGCCGACCTTGTGACGTGGGTGATAAAGCAATGCCTTGACAGAAAAGTGAAGATGTCAAAGGAAAACGCGTACTACCTCATAACGCTCTGTGACCCTGGGCTTAACAACTTAAACAATGAGCTTAACAAGCTTTTTGAATACTGTGACGGCGAAATACTGCGCTCGGATATAGAGCGCGTCGTTTCAAAGTCGATGCAGGTGGTGGCGTTCGAGCTTACGGACGCGATTATGGAGGGCGACGCGGCAAAGGCAATGTCGGTGCTGGGCGGCATTAAAACCGTCGATTACAACAACGGCGCGTTTTCAACTCTTTACCTGATGCTGTCGAATTTTGAGAAGCTGCTGCGCGTAAAGCTGATGTCCGACTCGCCGCAGACCGAAATAATCTCCGCTCTCGGTCTCGGACCATTTATAGGAAGAAAATATATCGAACGCGCCGCTCTTTACAGCGCCGATTCGATAAGGTGGATGATAAAGCGCGTCGCGGAGATAGACCTTGCGGTAAAAGAGGGACGCGTCGGCGAGTGGGACGCGCTTGAACAGTATGTTATGGAATGTACAAATAAAGGGAGGAATTAATTATGAAAATCACATCAATTATCGGTATGGCGTTAATGTGCCTGTCGCTCGTATCATGCGGCGGCGCTCCGCAAACGCCCGCGCAGGAAACGCCTGCCGCCACGACTGAACCCACGGCGGAACCGACGCTTCTCGATACAATGACGGTCGAGGAAAAAGTGGGACAGCTTTTGTTCGTGCGTTATCCCGAGCAGAGCGAGCTTGAAGGACTTATGGATTTAAAGCCGGGCGGCGTTTTAATGTTCGCACGCGACTTCGAGGGTCTTACGCGCGACGAGGTGACAGCGAAAACGGATAATTTGCAGTCGATGAGCGATATACCGCTTGTAATCGGCGCGGACGAGGAGGGCGGCACGGTCGTGCGCGTAAGTTCCAATCCCAACCTTGCGCCCGAAAAATACAAGTCGCCGCAGGATATTTACGCCGAGGGCGGCATGGACGCGGTGGTGGAGAACGCGAAAGAGAAATCGGAATTGCTTTTAAGTCTCGGCGTTAATATGAA
Source organism: uncultured Clostridia bacterium (assembly GCA_947626045.1). Classification (GTDB taxonomy): domain Bacteria; phylum Bacillota; class Clostridia; order UBA1381; family UBA1381; genus Hominilimicola. The sequence continues at coordinate 26,186 of CANQQS010000009.1, forward strand.
CCTTGCGCCAGTCGCGGACGTTTCGACGAACCCCGACACGTATATTTACGAGCGCAGCTTCGGCAAGGGGTACGAGGAAACGGCTGAATTTATTTCAAAGACCGTGACGGCGATGCGCGCAACCGGTATTTACAGCGTGTTGAAGCACTTCCCGGGTTACGGCGAGGTAACGGGCGACAGCCACAAGGGCGAGGTGCGCAATTCAAAAAGCGCGGATGAGATACGGGCGACCGATTTTGTCCCGTTTAAAGCCGGTATCGACGCGGGTACAAGCTGCGTGCTTGTGTCGCACAATATAGTTGAGGGATTGGACAGTGAAAATCCTGCGTCGCTGTCACCGGCGGTGCATGATATACTGCGTAATGAGCTTGGTTTCGGCGGCGTTATAATGACCGACGATATTGATATGGGCGCGGTGAAGGATATTGAGAACGTGTATACAAGGGCGGTGAACGCCGGTAACGATTTGCTCATTGTCACCGATTACAACGGCGCGTATAATCAGCTTCTTGAGGGCGTGAAAAGCGGCGCTGTTTCCGAGGAAACGCTCGATAACGCCGTAAAACATGTACTGGAAATGAAGGGTTTGATGGATTGATACGCCGCATATCGTGAGCCTCCCCTCAAGGGGAGCCATACGACGTACGGCACACAATTTCAAAATTACGGGTGTAGGGGACGGCGCCCTCGACGTCCCGTTTCCGTAGGGGCGACCCTTGCGGTCGCCCGTCCTCGACAACCTGATGTCAACGATATCGTAGGGGCGGTCATTGGCCGCCCGTTAAAACCCCTCAGTCACACTGCGTGTGACAGCTCCCCTACTAGGGGAGCCTTTTGTTAAGGCGCCCCAACGCCATGCGTAATTTACAACGAAAATCCGAATATAACCACCCATAAAATCCTCAGTTACTATTGAAAAAAACGATTTTTTGTTATATAATAATAACTTAGGATAAAAACGAAAGGAATGTACATAATGGATTTAGAACTCAAAGAAATCGAAAAAGCGGCGGCAAGGCTTGCGCCGACGATACACAGAACGTCGATAGAGCAATCTGAAACGTTTTCGCGCATGACGGGAGCGGACGTATACTTAAAATACGAAAACCAGCAGAAAACAGGCTCGTTCAAGATAAGAGGAGCATCAAATAAAATAGCGGCGCTCGTTGAAAGAGGCGAGATAAAATCGGCGGTCGCGTCGTCGGCGGGCAACCACGCGCAGGGCGTGGCGTACGCGTCGCACGTACACTCGATACCCGCAACGATCGTAATGCCGAAGTCAACGCCGATTGCCAAGGTCAGCGCGACCGAGGGTTACGGCGCGAAGGTGGTCTTGCACGGCGACTGCTACGACGACGCTTACAACAAAGCCGTTGAAATCGCCGAAAAAGAGGGCGCGACGTTCCTCCACCCGTTTGACGATTTGGAGGTAATGGCGGGTCAGGGTACGATCGGTATAGAGATACTCGAGGATTTGCCGACGGTCGATATTGTGCTTGTACCTGCTGGCGGCGGCGGACTTCTCGCTGGTGTCGCGGCGTGCATCAAGCAGATAAATCCGCGCGTGCAGATAATCGGCGTGCAGGCGGAGGGCGCGCCCGCGATATGCAAATCGTTTAAGCAAAAGAAGAAAATCGTCACCGACACCGCCGCGACGATCGCCGACGGCATAGCGGTAAAGGCCCCGGGCGACAAGACGATGGAAATAATAAACAGATACGCCGACGACGTTGTAACGGTGAGTGACGCGGAAATTTCCGAGGCTATACTGCTGCTTTTGGAAAGAACGAAGCAAATGGTTGAACCCGCCGGCGCGACGACGCTTGCGGCTGTTCTGAACAACAAGATAGACGTAAAAGGTAAAAAGGTCGTGTGCGTGCTGTCGGGCGGCAACATAGACGTTAGCTTTGTGAACAGAATTATTGAGCTCGGTCTTATGTCGCGCGAGAGAAAGCTGAAATTCGCGGCGACGCTGCTTGACATACCGGGCAGTCTCGGTCATCTTTCCGACATTCTCGCGAAGGAAAACGCAAATATAGTTATGGTTCAGTACGATAGACTGAGTCCCGACCTCGACCCGAACGAGGTTATAATACACATCGCTTGCGACGTCGGCGGACGCGAGCATGGAGAAAGAGTAGTAAAAACGCTTGAAAAGAACGGCTACAAGGTAACGAGAGAGTAACAAATTTTCAGGGGTGAAAGCCATGATAAAAAAATCTCTTATAACGCTCATGTACGAAGCCGCGTCGATACAGCGGTGGAACGACCATATCCGCCCGTGGACGGGCTTTACCGAGCTTGACAAGCAGGCGCACAAGATGTTTTACGCTTACGTTCTCGCAAGGTGCGAGGGTGAGGGCGCAGACATGATACGCCTTATCGAGGGCGGCATATTCGAGTTTTTCCACAGAATTGTCATGACCGACATAAAACCGCCGATATACCACAAGCTTGTTGAGGAAAAGGGTTATCAGATAGACCGCTGGGTGCTGTCGCAGCTTGAGGACGGTATGAGTGAAATAGGCGGCGGTTTTTTTGAGCGTATGGAGAGATATTACTCCGACAGGGGTTACTCCGCGCTCGAAAAGAAAATCCTGAAGGCGGCGCACTACCACGCGAGCAACTGGGAATTTAAGATAATCTACCCGATGAACGGCGAAACGTTCGGTATAGAGCAGGTCAAAAACGAAATGGCGCAGGGACTTGCCGCGTGCGACACGTTCGCGGGTTTTCGGTATTTCGCCGGAAGTGAGTATCTGCAGCAGTTTTTGTCGCTTATCGGCAAGCTGCGCTATCAGCAGCGGTGGGCGAAAGCAGAGAGAATGCCGCAGACGTTTGTAATGGGGCATATGCTCGTCGTGGCTATACTGTCGTACTTTGTGACGTTGGAGCTAAAAAATCCCTGTCCGAAACGGCTTCAAAATAACTTTTTCACCGGACTTTTCCACGATCTCCCCGAGGTTCTGACGCGCGACATCGTGTCGCCGGTTAAAAACAGCGTTAAAGGTCTTGACAGCCTCATAAGCGAAATCGAGGACGAGCAGATGCGCAAGATCATATACCCGCTTCTGCCGCCGGAGTGGCACAGGGATATAGAGTACTACACCGAAAACGAGTTTGACTCAAAGGTAATAAACTACGGTGATTTGGAAATCACGACAACGGATATTATAAACGAAAAATACAACGAGGATAAGTTTAACCCGATGGACGGTCAGCTTGTGCGCTGCTGCGACCACCTGTCGGCGTATATTGAGGCGTATATGTCGCTAAGCTACGGCATACGCTCCGAACAGATGGTGCTGGGTTACGAGCATCTTCGTGAAAAATATAAGGATAAGGTTGTGGGCGGACTGGACGTGGGACAGCTTTTCCGCTATTTTGAACTGAAATGAGAAAGAACGAGAAAAAGGAGCTTACCTACGAGGAAGCGAAGGATAAGGCGTTAAGACTTTTGGAGTATCGCGCGCACAGCGAAAAGGAGCTTGCGGATAAGCTAAAAATCGCCGGAGCGCGTGACGAGGATATTGAAACGGTGATGAGCTTCTGCCGCGAGTACGGCTTTGTAAATGACAGGCAGTACGCACTCACAAAGGCGCGCGACCTAAAGAACCTCAAAAAGTACGGCTTGCGCAGGATAAGGCAGGAGCTGTACTCGAAGGGCATAGATGCGGAATATATAGAAGAAGCGGTGGGAGAACTTGACGACGACGAGGCGGAAACGCTGCTGCCGCTCGTGGAGAAAAAGCTGAGAGGTGATTTTGACAGGAAGAACGCGGACAAATGTATAAGATATTTTTTGTACCGCGGTTACAGCTTCGGGGACATAAAAAATTGTATTGACATTTTAAAATCCGAATACGCGGATGAATAGATTGGGGAAGTGTTATATATGATGAAATACAATAAACGCATGATAAAATCATCGCTCAACATGGCTGTACCGGCGATGATTGAGTCTTTTTTTATCGCGTTTGCGGGACTTGTGGACTCGCTTATGGTAAGCTCGCTCGGCGCGAACGCCGTAGCGGCTGTCGGACTTACGGCGCAGCCGAAATTTATGGGACTGTCGGTGTTTATCGCGCTGAACGTGTCGATTTCGGCGCTCGTGGCGCGGCGCTTCGGCGAGAACGATAAAAAGAGCGCGAACTCGGTTCTTTATACGTCGCTCGCGGTAATCGTGTTTTTGTCGGTAATTCTCGGTGTGGGACTGTGCATTTTCGCGCCGGCTATAATGACCTTCTGCGGCTCTACGCCCGAAACGCATGACAGCGCGGTGCTTTACTACCGCATAATCATGGGCGGTATGATATTCAACTGCGTGCAGATGGGTATAAACAGCGCGCAGCGCGGCGTAGGCAATACGCGCATAACGATGCGCACAAACATAACCTCGAACACGATAAACATAATCTTTAACTATTTTCTGATAAACGGAAACTGCGGCTTCCCCGCGCTCGGCATAATGGGCGCGGCGCTCGCGACGGTACTCGGCACGGTTGTATCGTGCATAATGAGTATCATTTCCATAATGAAGCCGTCGGGATTTGTGTCGATACCGTACATAATAAAGGAAAAAATCCGCCCGACGATGAGGGCGTTCAAAAATATCGTGCATGTCGGCTACAGTGTGTTCTTCGAGCAGATACTTATGCGTATCGGCTTTATGGCAACGGCTATAATGGCTGCGAAGCAGGGTAACGCGGCTATGGCGGCGCATCAGGTCGGCATGAATATAATGGGACTGTCGTTCTCGTTCGGCGACGGCTTGCAGGCGGCTGCCGTGGCGCTTATAGGACGAAGTCTCGGCGAAAAAAAGCCCGACAAGGCGAAGGAATACGGCAGCGTGTGCCAGATGATAGGCGGTATAATTTCGGTGGCGCTCGCCGTGCTGTACTTCTTCGGCGCACGGCTTTTGATGAGTATGTTCTTTAAGGAGGAGGAAATCATCTCGATAGGTATCGGTATCATGTATATCATAATCGTGACGGTGCTGTTCCAGATACGGCAGGTAATCTATATGGGTTGTCTGCGCGGCGCGGGCGATACGCTTTATACCGCCGTCGCAAGCACGATAAGCGTTACGATTATACGTACGTTCGTCGGACTTTTCTGCGGCTATACGCTCGGCTGGGGCATAAACGGTATATGGCTCGGCGTCCTCGGCGACCAGGTAGCAAGGTACATATTCGCCACGATTCGATTTAAAAAGGGTAAGTGGACGGAAATTAAGATATAGATTATGACCCCCTCTATGAGGGGGTCGAAATCTTTGATTTCGGGGGGTGGTGTGAAATTTTATATATCAACAACACCCCCCAAAAGCCGTATCCGGCTTTTGACCCCCTCGTAGAGGGGGTCATGCGTGTGGTTGCCCGTTTCGGTTTCTGTATCGCACGGGCGACCGTGAAGGTCGCCCCTACGCCCATTATTTATAAATAGCACATCGTAGGGGCGGTCATTGGCCGCCCGTACATATTTCACAAAATCCTCAACAAATCCGTTACAGCGTCGATCGTCACGTCGGGGTTTTCGGCGTGACCCAATCCGTACGCGGCGAAAATCATCGGCACGTCTGCCTTTCTGCACGCGTCGAGGTCGCCCTGCGTGTCGCCGACGTAAACGGGTTTTTTTAGTTTATTCTTCTCAATCAGCATACGCATTGTAACGTCCTTCTGCGCGCCGGTATCGCCGTAGCAGAGCCAATCGGTAAAATATTTTTTTATCCCCGTCGCTTCAAACAGACACTCGATATACCCCTTCTGCGCGTTCGTCACGATAAAAAGCGGGTACCGCTTTGCAAGGCGGCGGAGCGTTTCCTCCGTGCCGTCGTAGAGCGCGGGCGGGTGCGACGCAAGATAACGGTGTTCATACGTGTAAAACACCGGTATAAGTTCGTTCATTCTCTCCTCGCTCATATCGGGGAAAACAGCCGCGAAAATCTCGTTCATCGGCTTGCCGAAAAGCTTACCGAGCTTCTCATAGTCAAGCGTAATATCGTAATCGGTACAGTCGCGCAGCGCCATGTTCCAGCTTTCGGCAACGCCCTTGCGCGAATCCCAAAGCGTGCCGTCTATGTCAAAAATAATTCCGTCGTACATATTATCCCTCCGACAGCAGTATACCATATATTTACGTGTAAAGCAATCACACATTTTTTCGCGTTACATATTCTATACCAAGGGATTTAACCCGAATTTACAGAAAGGAATGATTGTAATGGCAGATTGCAGAAACGCAAGTGCAAACGAAACATGCAGCGGCAGAGAGTACCCCGGTACGAACTTCAGCGACGCTGTATGTATACATACAGATAAAGTTTACGATTCGTGCCGTGATAAGGATTGTCTTGAAAATATCCGAGTGTATTTAACAAACTGCGGTCAGGAAATCGTTGACAAGGCTATAAGCGTAAAGGTGACAAAGGCGGAAGTAATATGGGTGTTCACGGACGTTGAACCCGTGCCGTTCGACAGGGGATTTTACTCGGTAGACCTTCAGTATTACTTCAAGGTAACGCTCCAGGTTTACACGGGACTCGGCAACCCGACGGAGGTTGAAGGTCTCGCGACGTTCGAAAAGAAGGTTATTCTTTTCGGCAGCGAGGGCAACGCCAAGATATTCGAGTCGAAGTACAAGGAGGACGCGTTCGACGCGCAGCTTTGGAAAAAGACGAATATGCCCCATGCGGTAGTCGAGGTCGTAGAGCCTATCGCGCTCGGCGCGAAGGTTCTCGACGCGAGAGATAAAAACTCTTGCTGCTGCTGTGACGACGACTTTGATATCGCGTCCGTACCGTCGGCTGTGTGCAACGTCTTTAACGACAGCATACTCCCCGGCAACGAAACGAAGAACGTCTATGTATCGCTCGGCGTGTTCTCGATAATCAAGCTCGAAAGACACGTTCAGCTTCTTATCCCGTCGTACGACTTCTGTATTCCGACAAAGGAATGTGTATCGGCGACCGACGACAATCCGTGCGACCTGTTCGACCGTATCGACTTCCCGGTTGACGAGTTCTTCCCGCCCGAGAGATGCGAATTTCTCAGTGACGGCGACGAAGATCCGTCCGTGTCGGGCGGCAGTCAGAACTGTGACTGCGGCTGCGGCTGTAAGTAAAAACCGGTACAAAAAACGCCTTCCGCATTACGCGGACGGCGTTTTTTTCGTTATCCGTTTATTACCTTATATTCATACTCGCTTTCAAAGCTGTCTTTAAGTCCGTCTGTAACGTACACCTCGCCGCCGTCGGCCACAAGCACAGCCTCAAAGCCGCCGTGTTCTTTGTAATACTTTTCCGCGCCGTCAAGTCCCATGACGAACAGCGCTGTTGACAGCGCGTCCGCGAGCGCGCCGTCCTCCGACACGACCGTTACGGACGAAAGTCCGCTCTGCGCGCTCACGCCTGTTTTCGGGTCGATTATGTGGTGGTACGTTTTGCCGCCGCTCTCGAAATACCGCTGGTACCCGCCCGACGTCACGACCGCCTTATCCGTTACCGACAAAACGCCGATATAACCCTCGCCCGACGGATTTTGCACCGCGACGCGCCACGCTCCGCCGTCCGGTCTTTCGCCGAGGCAATGCACGTTGCCGCCGAGCGACACGATCCCCGACGTGACGCCGCACTCCTTAAAAATATCGATAATGCGCCCCGACAGGTACCCCTTCGCTATGCCGCCGAGGTCAAGCTTCATGCCGTTTCCGACGCTCACGTGCGTGCCGCTCACGCTCACGCGGCGGTAATCCACGTATTTGAGAGCGTCCTTTATTTCACCGTCAGACGGCACTCGGTAATCCTTCGTGAAAAATCCCCACAAATCCATGACGGGCGCAATCGTTATGTCAAACGCGCCGTCCGTGGACGACGATACTTCGAGAGCCGTTTCGATAAGCTCCGCCGTTTCGGGCGAAACGTCAGCCGACGCGCCGCCGTTTATCCTGCCTATGTCGCTGTCGGCGTTTCCGCGTGAAAAGAGCGTTTCGAGCCGCTTTATTTCGTTTTCGGCTTCGTCAACCGCCGATTGTGCGTCCGCGCCGTAAGCCTTTATATCCATAACGGTGTCCATCGCGAATATCGTTTTTTCGGCTTCCTTTGCGCCGCCGCACGAGGCGAGAAGCGCCGCGCACACGGTAGCCGCGAGTAAATTTTTTATCCTCACTCCGTTATCCTCCGTACATCCTCTTTATTTAATTTTACCACCCGCGCCGAAAATGTCAAGTGAAATCATTACGCACAATATTGTCAATATTTTACGCAAAAATCGCAAGGAATATTTGATTTTTTTGTGCTACAATAAGCACATAATAAGCATCAAAGGGGATAAATATGGATTTTGTTATAAACGCGGGAACGCATATAGAATATGACGGAACGGACAGCGCGGTAATCAACGCCGTGAATATGCTGTCGCGCGACATAAAAAAGAAATTTACCGAACCGACGCAGGGCAATATCATAAAGTTTGCGCGTGACGCGTCGCTCGGAGAGGAGGAGTTTACCGTTACGGTCGGTGAAACGATGACCGTCACCGCGTCGGACAGCCTCGGCTTCGTGTACGGACTGCTTTACATAAGCGAAAAATTCCTCAGTATACTGCCGTTCTGGTTCTGGATGGACCAAAAAATCGAAAAGACGGACGAAATAACGGTAAAAGCGGGTGAGTATAAGTCGGTAAAGCCCGCCGTAAAATACCGCGGCTGGTTCATAAACGACGAGGTTCTCATAATGAAGTGGGCGGTTGACGGCGACAGCGAGGAACCGTGGCGTATGGCGTTTGAGGCGCTTCTGCGCTGCGGCGGCAACATGGTAATACCCGGCACGGACAAAAATTCGCGCCTGCACCGCCGCCTTGCCGCCGATATGGGACTGTGGATAACGCATCATCACGCCGAACCGCTCGGCGCGGAAATGTTCGCGAGGGCGTACCCCGACCTTAAGCCCAACTACCTCGACTACCCCGACCTTTTCCAAAAGCTGTGGGAGGATG
>CANQQS010000010.1 GCA_947626045.1 uncultured Clostridia bacterium
CAGCCGCCCTGCTGCGGAGCGCACCAGCCTATGCCGTGCGTAAGACCGGAAATGTCCGTAATTTCCTTAGCCTGTGTCCATTTTCCTTCCTGCGGGATAGGAGCCGGACCGTGATACGCGCCCTTTGCCAAGGGACACATATTCTCTACTTCACTTGAATATTTCATACTATATACTCCTTTCGTCATTTGCGGAATCCGCTGTTTGTGATAATTATATCATAGATTTGGTAAGACTGCAACACAAAAATATGTAAATTTATCCCGCAAATGCAAAAATAACCTCAAAATATAATCTCCCACATCTTGACAAACGGTACAATATGCATTATAATAGGATTAAGTCTTAATAGCGATAATGAGAGGGTTTTAACGATGAAGCAGACGCGCGACACAAGGCAGCGGCGGCTGGTGCTGGAAGCGGTGCGGAGCCGCTTAGACCACCCCAGCGCGGACGAGATTTATATGGACGTCCGCGAAAAGGACGATAAAATCAGCCGCGGCACGGTGTACCGAAATCTGAATATTCTCGCGGAAAGCGGCGAAATACTCCATGTCAAGGTTCCCGCTGCTGACAGGTACGATGTGCGGCTCGACAGGCATTATCACATGTTCTGCGTGGGCTGCGGCACCGTTATTGACGCGCCCGTAAGCTATGAGGAGAGCTTTGACGCGGCGGCGGAGCGTGAGACGGGATTTAAGATAGAGCGTCACAGAACGATATTTGAGGGACTCTGCCCCGAATGCCGGAAAAAAGAAGAAATTTAACGTAAAGGAGGAGTGTGTATGGCAGTTTACAGATGCAGCGTGTGCGGTGCAATTTACGACGAGGAAAAGGAAGGCAAGCCGTTTTCGGAGCTTAAAGCGTGTCCCGTGTGCGGACAGCCGCCGTCGAAGTTTGTTCGTGTAGACGAGCCGAAACAGGCGGCGGACATTCCGTCATATGACGGGGAGCTTGCGTATGACGCGCGGTTCGCGCGAAGTGACACATCGGCGCGGTACATGGCTGAAATTCATGAAATGGCAGTGACGGGGCATTACATCAGCGCGGCTATGGGTACACAGCTTCCGCTGCCGAAGTGGGAGGATATTCTTATTCTCGGCGCGCAGCTTAACCCGCCGCCGCTGAATGACGGTGACAGCGTTGACACGCGCACGGTTATAGGAAAACACGCGAGGAAGCCTATGGTTCTGGAAAGTCCCGTGTACATATCGCATATGTCGTTCGGAGCGCTTTCAAAGGAGGTCAAGACGGCTCTTGCGAAGGGTTCGGCTATGGCAAAAACGGCTATGTGCAGCGGCGAGGGCGGCATACTGCCCGAGGAAAAGGCGGCGGCGTACAAGTACATATTTGAGTACATTCCGAATAAGTACAGCGTCACCGACGAAAATCTCAAAACGTCCGACGCTATTGAAATTAAAATCGGGCAGGGTACAAAACCCGGTATGGGCGGTCATCTGCCCGGTGAGAAGGTCACGCCAGAGGTCGCCGCGATACGCGGAAGGAATCCGGGCGAGGATATTCAAAGTCCGAGCAAATTCGCGGAGATAAACTCCAAAGAGGATTTAAAGGCTATGGTCTCAATGCTGCGTGAGCGGTCGGAGGGCAGACCGATAGGAATTAAAATTGCGGCGGGGCATATTGAAGATGATTTGGAGCACTGCGTATATGCCGAGCCTGACTTTATCACGATTGACGGGCGCGGCGGCGCGACGGGTTCAAGTCCGTATTTTCTGCGTGAGGCTACGACCGTTCCGACGATTTACGCGCTTGCGCGTGCAAGGAAATATCTCGACAGCGTAAATTCCGATATTTCGCTCGTCATAACAGGCGGTCTGCGCGTCAGCGCCGATTTCGCAAAGGCGCTCGCTATGGGTGCGGACGCGGTGGCTGTGGCAAGCGGCGCGCTGATTGCGGCGGCGTGCCAGCAGTACAGAATATGCGGAAGCGGTAAATGTCCCGTCGGCGTCGCGACGCAGGATCCCGAGCTGCGCAAGCGGCTGAATGTTGACGCGGCGGCGCAGAGAACTGCGAATTATCTAAACGTGTCGCTTGCGGAATTAAAGACGTTCGCGAGAGTGACGGGACACACGTCGGTTCACGAACTTTCGCTTGACGACCTCGTAACGACCGACGCGGATATAGCGAAATATACGGGCATAAAGCACGCGGGTGACGCGGCGGTTAATATTAAAAAGGAGCGTAAAGGTATGAAAAAGTACAGGTGCAAGGTATGCGGTGAAGTGTTTGAAGTACCCGAGGGCGAAACGGCGGTTTGTCCGCTCTGCAAGTCAACGGGAGATAAATTAGAGGAGGTAAAGGAAATGAAAACAAACAAGTACGCCGGAACACAGACGGAAAAGAACCTTGAGGCGGCGTTCGCGGGCGAGTCTCAGGCGAGGAACAAGTACACCTATTTTGCGTCGGTCGCGAAGAAGGAGGGCTACGAGCAGATGTCGGCGCTGTTTCTGAAGACCGCCGACAACGAGAAGGAACACGCGAAAATGTGGTTCAAGGAATTGAACGGTATCGGCAGCACTCCAGAAAATCTGAAGGAAGCGGCTGACGGTGAAAACTACGAGTGGACGGATATGTACGCCGGTTTCGCGGACACTGCCGAGAAGGAAGGCTTTACGGAGCTTGCGGCTAAATTCCGCGCCGTTGCCGAAATCGAGAAGCATCATGAGGAGCGTTACCGCGCGCTGCTCAAAAACATCGAGACGGCACAGGTGTTTGAAAAGAGCGAGGTTAAGGTTTGGGAGTGCCGCAACTGCGGTCACATCTGCGTCGGCACAAAAGCGCCGGAGGTTTGCCCCGTTTGCAATCACCCGCAGAGCTTCTTTGAGGTTCACGCCGAGAATTATTGATGATATTGTTAAAGCCGCGGCATTGCCGCGGCTTTTTACCATGTAAAAAAAGGAAGGTTTGTTAATCAGCCGTTCTGACGGCTTTCATTCTTATACGAACGTAATCCGCATACCATTTGCCGTCTTTGTACAGTGTATTTTTCAGGCTGTCACACGCCGCGTTCTTAATAAATTCTCGTTCCTCCGCATTCTCAACGACCGAAAAGGGGGTTTTTACGAACATATTTATCCAATCTTTCAATCCGTTTTCACCTTTCAGTTCCGTCGGTCTGTCAAAAAGGACTGCATATTTCACTCTAAATCCCGAATTTTCCAGAAGCGCGGAATACTCGCCGATCGTCGGGAAATAAAAAGGCATTTTATAGCAATAGCCGTGCTCGGAGAAGATTTTTGACAAAGCTTCGTGAATAAGCGCATTATTCCCGTAACCGCCAAACTCAAACACAAACTGTCCGTTTTCTTTTAAGGCTTTATGCACACATTTCAGCATATCCCGCTGCTTATACTTATCAATCCAGTGAAACACGGCATTGGAAAATACCGCGTCAACAGGCTCTCCCAATGAAAAATTTACGGCGTCGGCTTGTATAAATTCAATATCGGGATAGTTTTTTCCCGCAATGTCCAGAAGTTCCCGCGACGCGTCAATACCTATTACGTCAAAGCCTTTATCATGCAACACCTTGGTCAGCGCGCCGTTTCCGCACCCCAAATCCAATACCCTGCAGCCTTTGTCTGCGTCAATCAATTCCGTCAAACTGTTTCCGTATTGATGCACAAAGGAAAAATCCGCGGTGTATTTATCGGCATCCCATTTTATATTCATTTTCGCAACCTCCACGCTTTAGCCGCCTCAAAAATCAGCGCGGCAATTTTTATTTTTCTATCGTTTCGTTCATACTGCCCGTTCTGTAGCCGCCGAGGTCGAGCGACACATACGTAAATCCGAGCGATTTAAGATATTCGTGAACCCTTGCGGACACTTCAAGCATTTCGGGGAATTGATCTTTTAAAATTTCAACGCGCGCCATGCGTCCGTGAATACGCACGCGCGACTGCGTGAAGCCCAGTCCGCGCAGAAACCGCTCCGCCTCGCCCACCATGCCGAGCTTTTCCTCGGTTATAGTCTCGCCGTATACGAACCGCGACGCGAGACAGGCATAAGAGGGTTTGTCCCACGTGTCAAGTCCCAGTTCCTTCGACAGCGCGCGTATCTCGTTTTTGGAGAGATTGGCATGGCGAAGCGGACTTTTTATGCCCAGCTCCGCGACAGCCGCAAGCCCCGGGCGGTAATCGCCCGTATCGTCGGTGTTCGAGCCTTCCGCAATGTTTTGTATGCCGAGTTTTTCCGCTTCGCCGCGCATTTTCGTAAACAGCGCGGTTTTGCAGAGATAGCAGCGGTTTTCGGGATTTTGGGCGAATCCGTCCACGGTAAACGGCTCAAAGTCAACCGTAATCTGCCTTATCCCCTCTTTTTTGCAAAACAGCGCCGCCTCGTCCGTCTCGCTTTGCGGAAAAAGACACGACCTCGCCGTTACGGCGACGCACCCGTCACCGAGCGCGTCATGCGCCGCTTTTAAAAGAAGCGTCGAGTCCACGCCGCCCGAAAACGCGACGGCGGCTGTTTTCAGGGATTTTATGTATTCCGTGAGCGCGTTATATTTTTCGTTCATTGCAATGTCCCCTTCACGGCTCAATTTATTTCGATATGACGCTGATCGCGCCTTCCTTAAGTCCGTCTGACACGGCTGTTACCGCTATTTCACCCACCGTGTCGGCTCTCACGAGCAGCTGGCATTTGCCGTTAAACGCACGGCGCGTGTTTGTTTTTTCGCTGTCGTGGTCGGCGGGGTTGCCGTTGCCCGTGCCGAGAAGCTTGCCGCCGCTTATTTCAAAGCGTATTTTATTGTCGGCGGTCGGGACGGTATCGCCATTTTTGTCGGTTATATCCACATTTATTATAGCCGTATCACCGACGTTGATCTCATCCTTGTACGCGCTTAATTTTACCGCGCACGGCTCGCCCGTCGGCTTTATAATATCCTCGGCGGTCTTTTGTCCGTTTTTGTATCCGACAGCCTTTATTTCGCCCGTTTCGTAAGTCACGTTTTCCCACGCAAGGTACCAGTTTCTTTCCATCGGCTTTTTGCCGCAGCTTTTGCCGTTTACGAAAAGCTCGACCTCGTCGAGGTTACTGTAGCAGTAAAAGTTTACCGTTTCGCCCGTCGCAAAGCCGCTTCGCGGAAATAGGTGAAGCACAGTTTCGTCCGTCCACCATGATTTATAGTAGTAGTAATTATCCTTCTCAAAGCCGCAGTAATCGAAAATGCCGAACTGCGAATACACCGCCGGATAGCCGAGCGGCGTAGGCTCTCCGCGATAGTCAAAGCCCGTCCAAATGAAAATTCCCGAAAGGTACGGACGCTCCGCGAAATATTTCCACTCATTCTCGGCTATGTCCTTTTTAACCGCCTTAATGCCGCTTTTTACCTTGCTTTCGTTGTCCGCGTCAAGCACGTAATACTGACCTTTGCTCTCGTCGGTAGCGTAGCAGCCGCGCGTGCCGCTGTTCGACGACGCTTCTGTGATGATAACGGGCTGGCTCGGCACTCTCTCGTGGTAATCGTCCCACGCGAGCTTGTTATAGTTAAAGCCCATAACGTCAAGATGCTTCGTCACGCCGATATACGGTTCGGCATTGTCGTAGCGCCGCTCGCCGTCCCAGCACACGACAGCCGACGTGACGGGGCGCGTTGGGTCGAGCTTTTTGATTTCCGCTATCATGGTACGCGTCGCGCGCGCCGTTTCGGGGCGGTGCTGCGAGAATATTTCCTCGTTGCCTATGCCCCACAGGAATATTGAGGGGTGGTTCCTGTCGCGCTTTACCATCGCCCTTATGCTTTCGATGTCCTCCGGCGCGGCGGACATGCGGCGCGTTTCCTCGAATACGAGCATACCGAGTCTGTCGCATATGTCGAGAAGCTCCGGCGGCGCGGGGTAGTGCGAGCTTCTGACCGCGTTTGATCCCATGCTCTTCATTTGCTTAACGCGGTATTCGTTCACGCTGTCGGGAACGGCGATACCCGCGCCGGCGTGGTCGTAGTGGCAGCACAAGCCCTGTATGCGGATATGTCTGCCGTTCAGGTAAAAGCCGCTGGCACAGTCGAAGCGCATATCCCTTATTCCGAAGCTTACCTCGTATTCGTCGCAAACGGTTTCTTCCAAGCACAAACGAATGACCGCGCTGTATAGGTACGGATCGTCCAGATCCCACAGCGTAACATTATCGAGCTTGATCTCGCCCGAATACCGCGCGCCGTCCCATGCGTCAAGCGATACGCTTCCGTCGTTTCGAGCGATCGTGTTTCCGCCGCCGTCCTTTATTTCTACCTCGATGCGTACGGATTTTTCTTCAAAGCTTCTGTTTAGAATATCGACGTTTATTTTTACGCGCGCCGTGCCGTTCGTTAAATCGGGCGGCGCTGTAACAGACACGCCCCACGGCTCTATATGTATGCTGTCAACGATTTCAACGCGCACCGAACGGTATATGCCGCCGCCCTCGTACCACCAGCCCTCGCGCTCGGACGCGTCTACGCGCACGGCTATCATGTTTTCGCCGACATTTAAAAAATCGGTAATGTCATAGTAAAATCCGCCGTAGCCGCTCGCGTGCGTTCCGACGTAGTACTCGTTCACGTAAAGAACGCTGCCGCGGTAAACGCCGTCGAAGAAAATATATACGCGCTTTTCGTCAAGATCGTCGGCTATCGCGAGCTTCTTCCTGTACCACGCGACGCCGCCCTCTATACAGCCGCCCGCGAACAGTCGGCTCCCGATGCTCTCCATTTCGGGAATATCGCGCATATCGGAGTTTTGGGAGCTTTTAAAGCAGTATTCCTTTTCGGGCAGGAAATCGTGCGGCAAATCGACGCTTCGCCACGCGGAGTCGTCAAAGTTAAGTGCAGCCGCGCCCTTGAAGTGCGCCCGCGCCTTTGCGCCGCCCCAGCCGTCGGTCGGCTTTTTCGGAGCAATATCACCCTCGAAAAATTTCCAGCCGTCGTTTAATTTAATAATTTTTCTCATGCAGAGTCTCCTTAAAGTTTGCCGTATTCCTCATCGCTTACCGGTTCAAGCCATTCGTTTGAGCCGTTTTCGCCCGGCACTTCTATTGCGAGGTGCGAGAACCAACTGTCTTTTGCCGCGCCATGCCAGTGTTTTACGCCAACGGGAATGTTCACGCAGTCGCCCGGCTTCATTTCTATTGCGTCCTTTCCCCATTCCTGGTAATAACCGCGTCCGCCGACGCATATAAGTATTTGACCGCCGCCTTTATCGGCATGATGAATGTGCCAGTTGTTGTGGCAGCCGGGTTCAAACGTGACGTTGAAAATTCCTACCTGCTCCGACGATACGGGCGCGAGGTAGCTTTGTCCGCTGAAATACTGCGCGAAGCCGTCGTTCGGCGCGCCTATCGGGAACAAAATCGTATTCTGGTATTTGTCCTTTTCGCTCGCTTCCTCGTCCTTCCACACGTCTGTTGCGAGGCGGAACACAGCCCACGCTTTGGGCCAGCCTACGTAAAAAGCAGCGTGAGTGATGATCGCCGCAATTTCCGCGCGCGTAACGCCGTGCGCCTTCGCGTTTTCGAGGTGATACGTCAGCGACGAGTCGGTAATTCCCGATGACATCAGCGCGACAACGGTAATAATGCAGCGCGTTTTTAAGTCGATGTCCTCGTTGTTCCAGTTTTCGCCGAACAGAACATCGTCGTTAAAGTGCGCGAAATCGGGCGCAAATTTGCCGAGGCTGTCCCTGCCTGCCGTTTGTACAATTTTCTTGCTCATTGTAATTCCTCCTAAATTTTATATTTTATTTAAAATTATCCGTATGATTTCAGCCGCGTCACGGTGCTTTATTTCGCGCGGCTCAAAATGAATGACCGAGTAAACGAGCTGCATTACCGCGCCCGCACCGAATGTGCTTATCAACGTGCCTATTCCGACAGGCCCGCCGAGCAGCCAGCCCGCGAGCAACACTACAGCCCACAATATGATTTCCACAACACCTATAGGCACCCTCGGCATACGCTTTCCAAGTCCGACAAGAAGCGAGTCTCTCGGCCCGCAGCACTGCGCCGCCTTCATGTAAACGCACATTCCCAGCGCCATGAATACGAACCCGATAAGCATTATGACAATTCCGAGCCACATATTGTGATTTTCCGGAAAAGGATTAATATTGTTGTACAGCTGCACGAGATTTCCCGTGAGCAGCGCGTCAATAATCGTGCCGTAACCTATGCGCTCGCGAAGCAGCAAATCGATAAAAAGCGTCAGAAGCGCGATTGCGGTCATGGCGAGACCGTAATTTAAAAACGTGTGATTCGCGATGCCCATACCGAGACAGTCCCATGGTGCGAGACCGATGTTCGCGTAAATCGTGAGGTGTACTCCAAACGCAAATACCGCGAGTCCCGACGCAATTCTGAACCATTCCGATATAATCTTTTTCCTGCTCGATTTTCCCATTGTCATTTGCCTCTGTTTTGTCCGAAAGTTTATTTTAATTCAAGATTCTTAAAATCTGCTTTTCCGACGCGCGCGGCAATATTTTTCGCAGATGATTTAAAATTCTCTCCTTGGATTCAAGCGGCTTGCGGTCATAGGCTGACAGCACAAAATCAGCGCCGAATATCGATTCCGGCATGGTGTATTTCGCCACTCCCCAGCCGTACTCGCGTCCGCGCTTGTCACGCATGTACTCAAAATCCGCGACGCATACGAACGTCTGCATCTGAAGCCGCGTGATTACTGTGTCAAAGCCCTTGTTGCCGCCCTTGCGGTAATTTAAACGACGCTTCAGTTCCTTTGATAAAACCGCGCCTTGCTTTTCAATTTCATCGTACACGTCCTTGTCCTTGTAATTCGCGTGACCGTCCTCGTAAAATCCCTCGAAGTCGTAGCCGTCGCGGCGATAGTTGGCGAGGTCGGGCAGCCATTCGCGGCTTACAAATCCGGCTTTGCCACGAAACAACTTGCCGTACACGCATTCGCCGCTTTTCGCGAGCTGTCCCTTCCACTCCCACGCGCCGTCCGTTTCGCCTGAAAACCAATATTGCGGAGCGATATTTTCCTCGATTGAAAAACCCGATATGTCGTTTGCGAAAAACGGCAGAAAACCTGTTTCCGAAATGATTTTGAGAATGTCGTCGGGACTTTTTATCGTTTTCAGCTTCATCAATATCACTCCTTGTCTTTATTCTTTGGTGAGCAGCGCGTCTTTTTCTATATTTTAACATAGTCGGCGTGACGCGTCAATAATTTTCAGTGGATATTGACGCGGCGTTTACGCCAATTTGAATGCTTTTCGCGCCGCGCTGATTGCGCAAATTAAGCGGCACGCGCGGAAATTTTGCGCGGATATATAAAAACAAACCGCATAAATACGCGGTTTGTTTAATTTGTGGTGCACCTGATAGGACTTGAACCTACACGTCTAAGACACCGGATCCTAAGTCCGGCGCGTCTGCCAATTCCGCCACAGGTGCATAACATATTGATTATATCACCTGCGCCCGAAAAAGTCAAGCCGAATTAATCACGTCTGCCGGTATTGCAATAAACGACAAAATATGATACAATATCAAACGGAAGAAAGATGGCTTATTAAGGGCGGTTCGTCACTCTCTTACAAAAGGGGGTGATATTATGGACATGGAAATACTTATTCAACTGATAATGTTAATTGTCGTGTTGGAAATTATCCGTAACATAAGAAAATAGCCGCCCCACGCCCAATGTAGCGGCTATTTAGCACTATATTCGGACGAACCGCCTTTAAAGCGGCAAGCCCTCTTTCTTCTTTTATTGTAACATAAATTTATAATTTGTCAATAGCAAAATGATTATTTTGACCGTTTACTGGTCGCTCTCCTTCATAAGTCCCTGCATATATTTGTCCATCGCATCGGCGACCTGTTTTGAGTACGCCGCGGCTTCGACGACCGTTTTCGCGCCGCGTACAACATCGCCCGACGCGAATATGCCGTCGCGCGTCGTTTCGCCGAAGGTGTTCGTTACGAGCAGTCCCTTGTCGTTTACTTCAAGTCCCGACGTTGTTGACACTATTCTGTCTTTGGGACCTTGGCTTATCGCAATTATCGTGCTGTCGGCGGAATATAGACTTTCCGTGCCTTTTATAGGCGTGAGCGTACCCTTGCCGTCACATTCAAGTTCAACGAATATCGCGCCCTCGTCCACTATCTCCACAGGCTCTACGTGTACGATAAATTCAACGCCGTCAATCTTCGCGTAATCGACTTCGCGCTCGCTCGCGGCGAGGTGGTCGCTTCTTGAGAATACGCGCACCGTGCGCGCGCCGTGACGGAGTGCCGTTCTTGCGACGTCCATAGCGCTGTTGCCCGCGCCGATTATGTTCACCGTCTCGCCGAGACGGTACACGTCGGGGTTTGTGAGGTAGTTTATCGCGTAATGCACGTTGCCGAGCGTCTCGCCCTTTATGTGGAGCGTGTTCGGTCTCCATACGCCCGTGCCGATAAATATCGCGCTGTAGCCGTCGCGGAACATGTCGTCAATGCTTATCGTCGTGCCTATGGAGGTGTTCGGGCGTATTTTTATGCCCATTTCCCACATTTTGCGCTTATAGCGCGCAAGTATCGTTTTAGGCAGGCGGAACTCGGGTATGCCGTACTGAAGCACGCCGCCTATCTTTTCCTTCGACTCGAACACCGTTATGTCGTAGCCGCGCTGCGCAAGTATCATCGCTATCGTTATTCCGGCGGGGCCCGAGCCGATTATGCCGACGCGCATCCCGTTTTTCTCAATTTCAGGGAATTTGAGCTTGTCGAAATAGTTGTCCGATATGTAGTTTTCAATACTTGAAATATGCACCGGCGCGCCCTTATGGTTCAGCACGCAGTGTCCCTGACACTGTTTCTCGTGGTTGCATATCATTGAGCAAATCATCGAGAGCGGGTTATTATCAAAAAGCATCGCGCCCGCCTTGTTTATGTCGCCGCCGAGGAATGTATGTATCATGTCCGGTATGGGCGTGTGTATCGGACATCCCTCGCGGCACATCGGTTTTTTGCAGTTCAAACAGCGTTTCGCTTCACTTATAACATTTATTGCCATTTTATCGCTTCCCTTTCATCCGAAATTTATCTTAAATTATATTTTAACATATTCTTTGTAGAATTTCAACATTTCTTTTAATAAAATTACGTTACAATTTGTTACTTTTTTCTCATGCTTGAAATTGCGGCGCGAAAATGGTACAATGAAAGGGTAAGGGGTGATTTAGTTGAAAATAACCGATGTAAAGGTTTTTCCCGAAAAGAAAACCGCGGACGTATGGGACGCGGTTACGGATACGGAGATTGTGAACGTCTCCGACAATGATATTATGGCGCATCTTGTGACGCGCCTTACGGACGCGAACGAAAACACCGTTGGCAAGACAGAGACGGATTTTACCGTTAAAGCCGGCGGCAAAGTTCTTGTAAAACAGAGCGTTCTGACGTACAGTCCGCTGCTTGACGAAGTGTACGTTATGTCGTGCGCGCTTTACGTAAACGGCGCGGAAATAAGCAGACAAAGCGCGGCTTTAACGTTCGCGCGTTAAGCCGTATTTCTCGTAGTACGCGTCAATGTCCGCTTCCGTTTTTACAAGCTCCTCCCATACGAGGCGGTTCGTTTTTTTATTGTAAAAACCTATCGTGGTTTCGCCGGTGCATATGCTTGACTCGGTTTTAATGTCACGCGCCGTGAAGCCGTCGGGTAACGGCAGCGGCGCGGCTTTTTTCTTTTTGAATATCATAATATCGTCTCCAGTGTGGTTTTGAGGGGTTTAAGCCCCTGCTTATCGTAAAACGCGCACGCTGACGGGTTGCACTCCCAGACGTTTAGCGTCAGATTGTAGCAGCCCTCATTCTTCGCGTATTTTTTTACATGCTCGTAAAGCGACTTTCCGATGTGTTTTCCGCGCGAACACTCGTCGACGCACAGGTCGTCTATGTAGAGCGTTTTCATGTCGCAGCGCACGTTGTCGCCCTTCGTTTCCTGCATCACGCAGAATGCGTAGCCTTTCACGCCGCCGTCGTCGTACACGAATATCGGGCGTGTGTCGTCGTCGATTATTTCCGCAAGCTCATCTTCGGTGTACTTGCGGCAGTTCGGCTTAAAGTAGTCCGGTCTGCCGTTGTGGTGTACCGTGAGTACCTGCAAAAGCAAATTCATTATGCCGTCTGTGTCTTTATGCTCCGCTCGTCTTATCATTTTTGTTTCCTCCCTTTGTTTTCGCTTTCGAGTATTATCGTGACCGGCCCGTCGTTCGTGAGCGTCACCTTCATGTCCGCGCCGAATTCGCCGGTTTCAGCATGTACGCCGCACGAACGGACGTACTGCACAAATTTCTCATACATCGCGTTTGCGCCGACCGGTTCCATCGCGTTACCGAAATACGGCCGTCTGCCGTGCGAGCAGTCGCCGTACAGTGTGAACTGCGATATTACAAGCACACTGCCGCCCACGTCGGCGAGGCTTAAATTCATTTTGCCGTCTTCGTCGCCGAATACGCGGAGATTTATTATTTTGTCGGCAATATATACCATGTCGTCGTCGGTGTCGTCAGCGCCCACGCCGAGCAGCACGACAAAGCCGTTGTCGGTTTTACCTCTGACTTCTCCGTCTATTGCTACCTCGGAGCGCGTCACTCTCTGCACGACAGCTCTCATTCCTCATACCCTCTTTCCTCTATCGTCACGCGCAGCTGTTCCCATTCCTCCATAAGCGCGTCCGTTTCGGCGTTTACCGCCGCGATTTTTTCCGTTATCTCGCCAGCCTTTATATAGTCCATGGCGATTTCGGGATTTTCAAGCTCCTTCGTGAGCCGCGCCGCTTCGTCCTCTTTGGCGGTTATTTCGTCCTCGACGCGTGCGTAACGGTTCAGGATTTTGCGTTTCTCGGCTTCGGCACGTTTCTGCTCCTTGTAGTCCGCCGCGCCGCCCGTTTCCTTTTTGGCGCTTTTTTCAGCCGCGCCGCTCTTTCGCGCGGCAAGGTAATCGTCGTAGCCGCCGATATAATTCTCTATGCCGTTCGGTGTGAGGTACAGAACGCGGTCGGCAAGCTTGTTTATAAAATATCGGTCGTGCGACACCATCAGCAGCGTGCCATCATAATCCGAGAGCGCGTTTTCGAGTGCCTCGCGGGAGTAGATGTCAAGGTGATTCGTCGGCTCGTCCATGATAAGCAGGTTGACGCTTTTAAGCATAAGTTTTACCAATTCCACCCTCGCCCGTTCGCCGCCCGACAATGTTTGTATTTCCTTAAACACATCCTCGCTGCGGAACAAAAACACCGCAAGGGCGTTTCGTATCTCGGTCTGCGTCATTTTCGGGTACTCGTCCCACACCTCGTCTATAACGGTCTTGTCCATATGCAAACTTTCCTGCGCCTGGTCGTAGTAGCCTATATGAATGTTCGCGCCGATTTTGCAGCTTCCCTCGGTCATGTCGTATTCGCCGATAAGGATTTTCAGAAGCGTCGTCTTGCCGCAGCCGTTGGGTCCCAAAAGAAACACCTTTTCGCCTTTTTTTATCAGCATGTCCGCGCCGCGGAAAAGCCGCGTGTCCCCGAACGTCATACCGAGGTTTTCCGTTTCTATAACGTCCTGTCCACCGCCTGCGCACGCCTTAAACGAAAAGCGCGTCCTGTCGGCCTCGCGCTGCGGGGCGGTGAGGTTTTCCTCAAGCTTTTCTATGACCTTTATTTTGCTTTCGGCGGTCTTTATGTTCTTTTCCCTGCCCCACCTGCGCTGCTGCTCGACTATGCCCTCAAGGCGGTTTATCTCCTTAACGGTGTTCTCGTAGCTGCGCCGCTCGGTCTTGCGCTCGACCTCGCGCTTCGCGGCGTACTCGCTGTAATTTCCGCTGTGCGAGTAAAACCTGCCGTTCTCTATCTCGAACGTCCTGTTCGTCACGCGGTCGAGGAAATAGCGGTCGTGCGATATGATTATGAACGCGCCGCCGTAATTCTTCAAAAAATCCTCAAGCCACTCCACGCTGTCGATGTCGAGGTGGTTCGTCGGCTCGTCGAGCAGGAGAAGATTCGCGTCCGACAACAGTATCTTGGCAAGCGCGACACGCGTTTTCTGACCGCCCGACAGCTTGTCGGCGCAAAGGTTTATTTCGTCCTCGGTAAAGCCAAGACCGATAAGCGCGGCTTTCGCCTTCGACTTGTAGTAAAAGCCGTCAAGCTCTGCGAACCGCTCCTGAAGATACGTCTGCTTTTTTACAAGCTCTTCAACGTTGCCGCGCCCATGCTCTATGTCAAAACGCACGTCGTCAAGCGCTTCCTCTATCTTCATGACATCGGAAAAAACCGTGAGTGTTTCCTCCCACACGGTTTTCTCACTGCCCGCGACGCTGTACTGGTCGAGGTAGCCTATTTTCAAATCTTTGCTCTTGTATATTTCGCCGCCGTCAATGTCAATTTCGCCCGTTATCATCTTTATGAGCGTGGACTTGCCCGCGCCGTTTACGCCGACAAAGCCTATTTTGTCCGCGCTGTCAACGCTGAACGAAACGCCCTCAAAAAGTGTCTCGTCCGCGAATGTTTTTTTAAGGTTGCTCGCGTTTATAAGTATCATAAAACCTTTACCTTTCCGTTGCTTATACGTAGTATATCATATATCGGCGGAATTTGCAATTTTTTTATTCCGCCGCGGAAAAGCGCAAGATTTTGTTATTTTCCGGCGTTTTGGCGTATGCGCTCTATCGCCTTTTTTTCTATTCTCGATATTTGCACCTGCGACACGCCTATATATTTCGCTATCTCCGACTGTGTTTTGCCGCGGAAATAGTGCAGGAAAATTATTTCCTTTTCGCGTTTGGTAAGGCTCGACAGGATTTCGTCAATCATCACCTTGTTTATAACGTCCTCCTCTATCTCGTCGCCGCCGAGCATGTCGAGAAGGTGTATTTTGTTGTCGCCGCCGGAGTAAACGCTCTCGTATATGCTCCCCGGCGGTGCGGTGGCTTCAAACGCCTCTATAAGCTCCCGCGCGTCTATGCCGCACTCGGCGGATATTTCGTTTACGGTCGGCTCGCGGTTAAGGCGGCGGCGCAGAATCTCCTCGCACCGTCTGCCCTTCATCGCGTTTTCTTTGAGCGTGCGGCTTATCTTCACCGCGCCGTCGTCGCGCAAAAAGCGCTTTATCTCGCCCATAATCATCGGAACGGCGTATGTAGAAAATTTTACGTTAAATTCGGGATTGAATTTTTTTACAGCCTTTATAAGCCCTATCGCGCCTATTTGAATCAAATCGTCAAGCTCGCACCCTCTGCCCGAAAACCTGCGCGCTATAGAGTGCACAAGTCCCATATTCTGCTCCACCATCATGCTTTCCGCCTGCTTGTCCCCCTCCAGCACGCGCTCTATCAAATCCGCGTTATCAGGCATAACGTCACCCGCTTATTCTCTTGCTCATTGTCACGCGCGTGCCCTTGCCGACCTCGCTTTCGACCTCAACGCTGTCCATAAACGCCTCCATAATCGTAAAGCCCATACCCGACCGCTCCATTTCAGGCTTGCCGGTAAAAAGCGGCTCTCGCGCGCGGCGTATGTCGGGTATGCCCGCTCCGTCGTCCGATATTACAAATTCAACGGTGTCGTCAAATATGCTGCCCTCCATTGTAACGCTGCCGTACTCGTTGTCGTAGCCGTGAATTATTGAGTTCGTCACCGCCTCGGACACAGCCGTTTTTATTTCCGAAAGCTGATCGACCGTGGGATCGAGCTCCAATATAAACGCCGCCGCGACAGTCCGCGCAAAACGCTCATTGTCGGAGCTTGCGGGAAATTCAAGGCGCATACTGTTCTTATACATTGCACACCGCCTCCTTCAGTCCGTCCTCAAGGCTGTCCGTGACGATTACGAGCCTGTTCAGACCCGACATTGATATGATACGCTTTATATTGTCCGACGCGCCGTACACAACCACCCTGCCGCCGAGCGCGGCTGTAATCTTGCTGCGTCCCATTATCATGCCTATTCCAGATGAGTCCATAAACGTGACCGCGCCAAGGTCGAACGCGACGTTTTTCGCGCCCGTGCGCGCAAGCTCGCGGTCTACGCTCTCCCTTATTCCCGCCGCGGCGTGGTGGTCAAGCTCGCCCGTCACTCTCACGACAAGCGCGCGGTATTTGCCCGATAAGTACAGTTCCATATGCTCTTTCCTCCTGATTTATGTTTATCACAATATATTTCCATATTTTACCATATTTTCCCTTTGACGAAATATGATAACCTTTGTCGGTACCTGTCGAACAGCATTAACGCCGTTAAATTTCATAGAATTTTTACAAAAATTATTGACTGTAAGGTAAATATATTGTATAATAATACTATATAACAGGTGGTTTTGATAAGGAGGTATCACTATGCAGTTCAAGGAAAACACGGATTTTGATTTGATTGGATTGGGTGAGGTTATGCTCAGGCTTTCCCCGCCCGACAAGGAAAAGATTTCACAGAGTGAAACGTTTGACAAAAACGCGGGCGGCAGCGAATTGAACGTTGTTTCGGGCGCGGGTATGCTCGGGATGCGAAGCGCGATTATCACAAAGCTGCCGAAAAACAAAATGGGACATTTCATAAGGAACAAAATACGTTACGGCAATGTGTCGGACGACTACGTAATTTACGACTACTCGCCCGAAAGGCGGCTCGGCATCTACTATTACGAGAGCGGCGCGTACCCGAGAAAGTCCTCGGTTATATACGACCGCGCGAACGCGAGCGTTTGCTCGCTCACTCCCGACGAGTTGCCCGAGGATATGTACGAAAAGACGAAGGTGTTTCACGTGTCGAGCATAACGATGGCGCTCTCCCCCGCGCTCAAGGACACGACGTTCGAGCTTATAAAGCGGTTCAAAGCCGCGGACGCGTACATATCGTTTGACGTAAACTACCGCGCGGCGCTCTGGAGCGAGGAAGAAGCAAAAAAGGTGGTTGAGTCGGTGTTCCCGTACGTTGATTTGCTGTTCGTTTCGGAGGAAACGTCGAGAAGAATGTTACAGCGCACCGGTACGCTCGAAGAAATAATGAAGGGTTACGCCGACGATTACGGCTGCTTCCTTGTCGCGACGACGCGCCGCGAGGCTGTAAGCCCGACAAAGCACAACTTCACCTCGAAAATTTACATGGACGGCAAATTCTACGAGGAGAAGCCGTACTACAATATCGAGGTTATCGACCGTATCGGCTCGGGCGACGCGTATCTCGCGGGCGTGCTTTACGGACTTATCAAGTACGGCACACCGGAAAGGGCGCTCGAAATAGGCAACGCGCTGTCGGCTGTTAAGAATACCGTTCTCGGCGATATGTCCGCAAGCAGTATAGAGGAAATCGAGAGCGTTATTAAGTCGCATAAGTCAACAGGTCATCAGGATGAAATGGTGAGATAACAACAATAATTAATAAAATGTAATCTATTATTGATATAAATTTACGGAGGAAAAAATGAAAAAAATTATTACTTTAATCGTTTCTCTTATCACGATACTATCAATATCTGCATGTGGTTCGGGATCTGGAATGTCAAATACCAAATTGTCTCTATTACTAAATTCAAATGATGTATCCGGTGCAGTAAATTACTATTTGGAAAACTGCAGCACCCAGTCCCAGCAAAATATGTTTGTTAATTCGCTCATTGCGTATGGAGAGGATGCGTATAGCAATTATAACCACGAAAATATTTCTTATGAACAAGCACGTGATAAATGTAATACTGTAGTAAATGTGGCGGATCGCTTAAATTTGAATTATGATTTCCGCTCCATAACAAAGCGTCTCAGCCAGCTTAACCATTCCAAAGAAAAATTTGAAGACGCTCAGCAGTGGCTAAGCAGATTAAAGGCAAATCCAAATGGTAATGAGTATAGCTCCGCAAATGATATGGTAACATATGTTTTGGATTGTTGTAGTGCCGTGCAGGAGGACGATACAAATTATCCTCAGGTTCAAGCATTAATGGACGAAGCATTAGAGTATTATACACGAACCGGAGAAAGCGTAATTAAAAAATAATGATATATAAAATAACCGCCTGTTGTTCATACTCTGGGCGGTTATTTTTGAATTATGATTTATTAATACATTACTGTCACAGCTTTTTTCGTGCTTTTTCGCATTATTACACCCATATTAAACCTATGTTATAATTATGGAACAACACTTAAATTGTCCGCAAAAATGTGATACAATGTGTAGTACCTGCCGGAGGAGTAACACAATTCGGAAAATCTCGTATAATAAAGCAGTAAAATATTTTTTATGCGAGGTGTTGAAGGTGGGCAAATTTATTATAGACGGCGGACATAAGATAAGCGGTGAAATAGATGTTCAGGGCGCGAAAAACGCCGTGCTGCCTATACTTGCCGCAACGGTGCTTGCCGACGGGGCGAGCGAAATACACAACTGCCCCTCCCTCCGTGACGTTGATAAGACGGATCAGGTGCTTGAAGGTCTCGGCTGCACGGTAAGCCGCGGCGACCACACCGTTACGGTGGACGCGGGCGGTATAAAGTGCTGCAGGATATGCGAAGAGCTTATGCGCGAAATGCGTTCCTCAATCGTTTTTCTCGGCGCGATTATAGCGAGATGCAAAGAGGCGGTCGTGAGTATGCCGGGAGGGTGTCCGATAGGACTCAGACCTATCGACCTTCACTTAAAGGCGCTGCGTGCGCTCGGCATAGACATATCCGAGGAACACGGCTACATAAAGTGCCGCGCGGACAGGATAAAGGGCGCGGACATACATCTTGACTTTCCGAGCGTCGGCGCGACGGAGAATATAATGCTCGCGGCTGTTACGGCTGACGGCGTTACGACAATCCAGAACGCGGCGCGCGAGCCGGAAATAATCGATTTGGGACTGTTCCTGCGCGCTATGGGCGCGGATATACGCGGCATCGGAACGAGCGTTATAACGATAAAAGGCGCGGATAAGCTTCACGGCGCGGCGTACACTATCATGCCCGACAGAATAGTGGCGGCAACGTATCTTGCCGCAGCAGCCGCGACGGGCGGCAGCATAACGCTTAAAAAAGCCAACCCGCGCGACATGGGCGCGATGCTCCACGTTTTGAGGGAAATGGGCGCGGATATACGCTGCGTGGGTGACACGATAACGCTCACGTCGCCCGAAAGATTAAAAAGCGTACATACAATAAAAACAATGCCCTACCCGGGCTTCCCTACAGATATACAGTCGCCGTTCATGGCGCTTGCCGCGCTTGCGGACGGCACGAGCGTGTTTGTGGAGAATATATTTGAGAACCGTTTCCAGCACGTAGACGAGCTGACGCGTATGGGCGCGGATATAAAGGTTACGGACAGAAGCGCGGTAGTGCGCGGGGTAAAACAACTCTCGGGCGCAAATGTGGTCGCGAGAGAGCTTCGAGGCGGCGCGGCGCTCATCATCGCGGCGCTTGCCGCAAACGGAACAACGACAATAAACGGCACCGAATTTATTGACAGAGGTTACGAAAATATTGAGTCGTATCTCTCCGCCTGCGGCGCTGTAATACGACGGGAATGATATTATGGACGAGAAAAAAAATAATATACGTCTTGTAAAAAACGGCGGACGGCGCGTTACCGGCAGTATGCCGCCGGACGACAGCAATCTCAGCAGCAGCGAGCTGCTGAAAAGAAAGATAAGCTACCAGAAACGTCAGAAGGAGCGCAGAGTTCAAAAAAAGCGCCGCCGCACCGTTCTGGTAATTGTGGCACTCATTATAATCGTGCTAATTCTGCTGTTCCTTACGCCGATATTCAATATACGCACAATAAGTGTGGACGGCAACGAAGCGGTGTCAAACGAGCAGATTGTGGAGCGGCTTAAGCCGCTTATCGGTCAGAACCTGCTTCGGACGAGCGACGGTAAAATCGAAAATATGCTAAAGGAAATCCCGTATATAAGGGAGGTAAGTGTGCAGAAAAGGCTGTTTCCGCCGTCGGTCGATGTTGTCGTTACGGAGTACGCTCCCGCGGCTATAATACGCACAGGCGGTAAAAGCTACGTCATAAGCTCCGATTTGCGCGTACTCGGCGAGCTTCAGACATCTTCGGGGTCGCTGCCGGTTATCACCGGCGTGGAAATCGAGCGCGCCGAGATTGGTTACGACTGCGAAATTAAGTCCGACAAGGGCGGCGTTCTGCGAACAATGCTTCAGACGCTTGAAAAGACGGAGGTTATACACGGTGTGGTTGAAATTAATCTGATGAATCTCACATCAATCACAATGAACTACGACGACAGGCTCACGGTACAATGCGGTTCACAGCTTGACATGGAAATGAAATTACGCATGTTCCGCGAGGTGGTAATGAGCGAAGAGCTGTCTCAGAATGCGCACGGCACTGTCGATTTATCGGAGACGGGAAATGCGTTAATTATACCGTAAACAGCATATTAAACAAAAATATCGTTGTTATGGCGATATTTTTTGTTAAAAATTATCCTCAAATTTTAAAATTTGTTTAAAAAAACTATTGAATAAGTTTAAAAAAAATAGTAAAATAAATATATATGCAGTAATTTCCTTATATATAAGGGGAAAGCTACGAAGGAGGATTATATCAGATGAGCGGAATGCCTATTGATTTAGAAGAAAACACCACAATCGACGGCGCCAGAATTAAAGTCATCGGTGTGGGAGGCGGCGGAAACAACGCTGTTGACCGAATGATTGAAGCCGGTATTTCAAAAGCCGACTTTATATGCGTCAACACGGATTCCCAGCAGCTTGCCAATGTTTTGGCTCCGACCGTTCTGCAAATCGGCAGAAAGCTGACAAACGGTCTCGGCGCGGGCGCAAAGCCGGAAATCGGCAGACAGGCGGCAGAGGAAACTAAAGATGAAATAAAGAACCTCGTCAAGGATACGGACATGGTATTCGTTACAGCCGGAATGGGCGGCGGCACCGGCACAGGCGCGGCGCCGATTATCGCGGAAGCGGCAAAGTCGCTGGGCGTACTTACGGTCGCGGTCGTTACAAAGCCGTTCTACTTTGAGGGTCCTCAGAGAATGAGAAACGCCGAGGAGGGCATTAAAAATCTCGCGGAAAAGGTTGACGCTATTGTCACAATCCCGAACGATTTGCTGCTTAAAATCGCCGACAAGAAGGTTACAATCAAGGATTCCTTCAAGCTTGCCGACGACGTACTCCGTCAGGGTGTGCAGGGAATTATAGAGGTTATCACACAGCGCGGCATTATGAACTGCGACTTTGCGGACGTTCGCACGATAATGAAGGACAGCGGCGTTGCGCACATGGGTATCGGTATCGGTAAGGGTGAAAATGCCGCTTCCGACGCGGTAAGAGCCGCGATAGAAAGTCCGCTGCTCGAAACAAGCATCGAGGGTGCGGAGAACGTGCTTCTCAATATCACAGGCGGCAGCGAGTTCTCACTTGTTGATATGGGCGAGGTATCGAGCATTGTCCGTGACATGGTGAGCGAGGAAGCGAACATAATCGTCGGAACGGCTATGGATGAGACGCTTAAGGATGAAATTAAGGTAACGCTTATCGCAACGGGTCTGGACGGTTCGCTCAAGCGCGGCAAGAAGGACAGCGGCAATGATTTGAAGCGCATTACGCCGAAGTTTGTAACCGACAGAAAGTCGTCATCATCGTCTTCGTACACATCATCGGTGTCGGATCTCGGCGACGACGCGATATTCAGCAGGAAGCTGAAGCCGAGCATGGGCAATATTGATGTTCCCGATTTCTTTAAACCCGGCAGATAAATTGAAAACGTAACCGGCGCATATGCGCCGGTTTTTTTGTGGGGTGGTTCCCCGATAATGCCGTAGGGGCGACCCTTGCGGTCGCCCGACGTTATACATAAAAACGGGCGACCGCAAGGGTCGCCCCTACATAATCGGGCTGTCGAGGGCGCCAGCCCCTACGGTGTATGGCTCCCCTATTAGGTGAATGACGCTCTAGCGTCATAGGCATAGAGCTTTGCTCGTATGCCGTAGCAAAAGAGCTGTCGCCGTAGGCGACTGAGGGGTTTAACAAAACCCTTCCACCGCTAACGCGGTCCCCCTCCCCTAGTAGGGGAGGCTAACAAACACAAAAATACAGCGGGGATTAACCCCGCTGTATTTTATTGTTTGGATTTGATTATTCTGCAGATACCTTACATGTGATTGTATTTGCAGGATCAGCCGTATCCTGGAACGTATACTCATGCTCGGTATTAACCAGGTTTGCGTCAGGATACAGCTTGCCAAGCTCGGTTGCTACAATTGAAGCCCACTTGTTAGCCGCATTGTATGTCGAGTGGAGTCTGTCTGATACATTCCATGTCGCCAGTGCAAATTCCTGAGTAAACTTGGTGTCGGTGCCTGTGCCGTACAAGCCTGAGAGGAAATCAAAGCTGAGCTGTGACAAATCTATATACTTTGTATCAAGCTCTTTAACTAAGTCTTCCATGTAAGATGTCCATGCAACACTTCCGTTGTAGTCATGATGTGAAGCGTTCGGCGATACGAGAACAACCTCAACGCCCTTTTCGCGCGCTTCATTAACCATATTTCTCACAGCGGTCTTCATCTTATCCTCTGTCTCATATGTCTTATCGTTGTAGCCGCTCTCAAGTACGAGGTAGTCGCCCGCCTGAGCACTCTCTCTAACCTGTGTGAACGCGCTGCTGTAAAGACCGGGAGCCGTTACGCCGGAGTTGCCGAGGTCAACAACCTCAACATCATCCGTGATGTAGTCCTGAAGAACCTGACCCCAACCCGTCTGAGCAAGTTTGTTATCGGGGCTGCCGCCGTTGTAATAGATACATACGAGCGAATCGCCGAGAGTGTACATCTTCGGAACTCTTGTAACGATTGACGGAGCCTTTGTTATGCTTATATCAGCCGCTACGCCTGTATCATCGTATGTCTGGATTGTAACATAGCCTTCTTTCACAACTATATCATGAGCCGTATAAGATGTTACCGTATTACCCCCCTGGAGCAGGTTGTTGACAAGCATCTGTTCGTTTGCATAGATGTCGCCGCGCACGCCTGATGCGTTTGTTATCGCAAAGTTGTATGTGTCCGCGGGAATAGCTATAGTCTCGCCTACAACATGACCGCTTGAATTGCCGGCAATATGAGTATTGAATATCGGAGCAACTTCTACCTTAGCCGCGCCTGTTGTGTCAACTGTAATCGTAGTCGCACCTGTAGCTTCCTCTGTCTTGGTTTCCGTCTTTAACGGTTCAACTGATGCAAGGCTCTTCCAATAGAATACCTTCGAGCCTTCGGCAGCCGTCATGTCAATCTCGTCGCCCGCAGCAACAGCTACCGGTTCCGCAACGCTCGTGAGAACGCCGTCCGTATATGTAGCCGTAATCTTAACGCCCGCTTCGGCAGCAACTGTCTTTGACGTCGGAGGAACAATGCCCGAAGGAGCGTCAACCTCTTCCTGTTTAACAAGATTTCCGTCAGCGTCAGCTGTCGTTACGAGATACTTATCCGCAGCAACTATACCCTTCAAATCAACTTCGGTGGAAGCCGAGTCTGCCGCAACGTCTGCAGTAATGTAATATGCGGCTACGATTACAGGAATGTCAACCTTAGACACTGCCGTGCCGTTCGTTACCGTAGCGGTTACCGTTGTTGTACCGGCAGCTACAACTGTTAGTTCACCGCTTGCCGCGTCAATCGTCGCAACGCCCTCATCAGATGAAGTCCATACAGGAGCAGGCATTACGTCCTTAACCTCGTCATCACAGCCGTCAACAGCGGATGTGATGACATACTGACCCTTATCACCCGCCTTGTTATTGTAAGCGAGAGGACCGTCTGCCTTAAGAGTAAGCTCCTGATAATCCGCGATTGCAACTTCCAGCTCACCCTTCTTATCGTTGCTTGCAGAGCTTACAGCGATAATCTTTACTGTGCCCGGAGCTGCAGCATCCGTTATTGAAAGCACACCTTCGGCGCTGAGTGTAACACCTTCATATGTTGCGGGTTCCATTGACCAAGTGAATGTTTCACCGTCCGAGTCAACAGTGGGAACAGCTTTATATTCTCTTGTTACAGTCTTACCTTGGATCTTCGCTACCGTCGCATCGCCGTCAATGTCCATAGCGTTTTCATCTACATTTACGGAAGAAGCCGTAAGGAGATTCTTAACTGTCATGCCGAACGCGTTTGTCTGTCTGTAATTACCTATTGTAACTCTGTTTATGCTCAGATCTGTTGCTCCCGAGAACGGAAGTGTGAAGAATTGTCCGTTAAAGTTTACAACAAGCTTGCTTCCGATTACGGAAAATTCTACAGGATATGTCGTCGCGCTGTCTACCGTTCCGATCGAAGCAAAATCCGTAAAGTTCTTCGTATCGCCGCTTCCGTTACAATCTGTGCTTATGCTGTTTGCGGTGAACGCAAACAGACCCTCCTTCGTATTCTGAAGACCGAATAATATTGCTCCATTACTGCTCTTGAATGCTGTTGTAGCCTGGGCGTTCGAGTCCGAGCCGAGCGTACCCGGAATAAAGTCAAACGCTATGCGCAGTTTTCCCGTTTCCGGCATTGATATTACAGACGGTAATGTAAATGTCTGCGATCTGCCGCTCGGAGTGTATACCGTTGCGCTGTCATATGTAATAATATCGCTGTTTGCAATGTTGACCGTTGTTGTCGCTTCTTTGCTCTCGCCGTTAAGCGTTACCTTTGCGATAACGTCAAATACTTCAACATCTTTTCCTTCAGCAGCCTTAAAATCTTTCGAAACGCTTACAACGCCGTCCGCGATTGTAACCGCCGGATTAGCTGTTGTTGTGCCTGTCGGGAAGATGCTCCATTCCGTTGTATAGCCGCTCTCAACGGGAATATTCTTTTGGTCGATTACTTCCGTTGTGAACGCAGCCGAAGTGTTCGGTGTATCGCCTGCCGCAGCCGATACCGTTCCCTGACCGTCCTTAATCGTAACAGAACCCGGAACAGCCGTGTATACCTGCGGATTTATTACAGCGTCAGCCGTGCCGCCCGCAGCCGTAACCTCGATTGTTCCTTCAAAATTGTCTTCTTCGCCTTCTGTAGCTTCATACGCGTCCTTTGACACCGTTACTGCATACGCGTCCTTAATCGGAACGATTGCCGACGAAACACCTGTGGCATCCGTAAGCGGAAGCGTGAATGAATCAAGCTTAACCGTAGCGCCTTCAACCGCTGTGCCGTCTGTCTGCTTAACCGTAACAGTCGCGTTAGCGTAATTCGACGGGCCAACCTGCTTAACAACAAGGTTGTCTATCGAAACCGATGAAGCCGCGCCGTAAGCAGCGATTTTGCCTACTGCGTCGCCGGCAGCGGTAAAGCTCTTCGCGTCAAGAAGCTTACCGTCCTTGTCTGTAATTGAAAGATTAACATTCTTTGCACTGTTAATCTGCATATTAACATTTACCCACTGAGTCAGCGGAATGTTCGCATTGTTCGCAGCCGACAGATACGGGTCGTTTACAACCTCACCGCCGCTGCTGGTCTGGCTGCTTGTGATTCCGAAGAACTGAAGTGTTGACGCCGCGTCCGCGAAGTACATATCAAAATCTATATCGAGCTGACCGTCAAGTGCAGCGAAAGCGGGAATTGCACATTCATCGTTAAATGTAACGCTCGCGCCTCTCTGGCTCGTAGCGGTACCGCCCGATACGAAAGTAAGATACTTCGTCTCGTTGCCGTCAAGAGCCGCCGTGCCGATTGAAAGCGTAGACGTGTTGTCGCCGCCGGAGCCTCTCGCGCCAACAGCAGTGTTGAGCTTGCCGAGCGTACCGGTTTGCTCTGCCGTACCCTGACCTGCAAGACCTGTTGAGTCATATGAATCAAAATTATCATTATAATATTCGGTTGTCGGAACCGTCGAAGGGTCTTTTGTCGGACCCGGAGTAGCCGTCGGCTCGGGTTCTTCCGTCGGCTCTGCGGTAGCCACCGGCTCTGCCGGAGTAAGTACCGAACCCGGTGTTACCGTAAAGTTAGCGAAATATGTATCATTATGCTGTGTCGATACAAGTCTGATAGCCTTTAACGTCGTGTCAACGTCCGCAAACGCCGGAACATTCTGTGTTGTACCTACCGCCGCGCCCGTGGAATCCTTTACGGAAACCGTAATAAAGTCAGCAGCGTCCTTCTTATTATAGTCAACAACCACATTGACGTTATACCAGCCCGCCGTCGCCGTCTGGAACTGTATAGCTGCGTTGTCGTTCGCTGTTGCGCTATCGCCTCCGGCGTAAATCAATCCGCTTGTGTTATTTGCCGCAACCTGAGCGAAAGCCTTAGCTGTGTCGTATACAACCGCGTCATCACTCTGCAGCATAATTCTGAAGGTTCTTCCGACACTCGGATCCGTGTAAACGTCCGTATTGATTGTCACGGTACCCGATGAAACACTGCTTACCGGCGCGAAAACGTTCTTTGCCGAAACATGAAGCACGTCGTCCTTGCCCGCATATGTTATTGTTTCCATCTCTCCCGGAGTTGTGCCTTCAGCGCCGAGCTGCCACGTCGGTGTCGCAGGGTCGTCCGGCTCCGCGCTCGCCGGAATCACCATCGCCGCGAACGACGATGCTGTTATTGCCAACGCGGTGAGCATTGACAAAAGTTTTTTTGTTTTTTTCATAAAACCTCTCCCTTTCTCTTTTTATTCCGCGTGTTTATCGCACACCACGCAGATTATACTATATCTATTATACACCTGTTACAATTTATTTACAATGTAAAAAACCGCCCTGCAAAAAGTCGGTTTTTTGAACAAAATTTACAAATTTTTATCTTATCAGCAGGTACGCGGTGTATGCGACGTACAAAAGCAGCATTACAATGCCCTCCGCGCGGTCTATCCGCTTGCGCGTCGCCGCGGCTATGCAGAGCAGCAGCATTATCCCCACAAGCACGCACGCGTCGATAACACCGTTCATGTCCGTGCCGATCGTGCCTATCGTCGCCGACATGCCGAGGATAAAGAGCAGGTTGAATATGTTCGAGCCGATAACGTTGCCGACCGCGATGTCGTTCTGATTTTTGCGCGACGCGACGACCGACGTTACAAGCTCCGGCAGGCTCGTGCCGATTGCGACGACCGTCAGCGCGACGACTGTTTCCGACAGTCCCGCGATTAGCGCGAGTGATTTCGCGCCGTATACCGTCAGTTCGCCGCCCGCGATTACGCCCGCAAGTCCCAGTATCACAAACAACGCGCATTTGAGTCCCGACATGTCCGCGTCACCGCTCGCTTCCGGCGGTTCGAGTGCAGCTTTCTTTTTGCCCGATATGACGGAGTAGGTCATGAATATTACAAAGCATACGAGCAGAATTATTCCGTCGATACGCGTCAGCGCGAGGTCGCCGTGGTTCAGCGTCAGTATGAGTATCGGTAAAAGTACGGTAACGGCGGTGCAGAACGGCAGGTCGCGGCGGAGTATGTCCTTTTTTACCATTATCGGCGCGAAAAGTGCGCTTGCGCCGAGTACGACGAGCGTGTTGAATGTGTTTGAGCCGATTACGTTGCCGATTGCAATCTCATTGCTGCCCTGTATGGACGCGGTTATCGATACAGCCGCCTCCGGCAGGCTTGTGCCGAATGCTACGACCGTAAGTCCGACGACGTAAGCCGGTATGCGCAGCTTCGCCGATATGGCGCACGCGCCGTCAACAAAGTAGTCCGCGCCTTTTACGAGCAGTATGAAGCCGCCGATAAGGCATATTATCATTAGCAGAATTTTCATTTTTTTCTCTCCTTTTTCGGGTAGTAAATAAAAAGACCTTTACCACGCGCATAAACGTGATAAAAGTCTTGTTCCTTACAGAATGGACGGGATTTCTCCGGGTCTGTCGTCCCATTCATCGCGCCGCAGCGCGCGAACTACTCCCCTTTATTACTCTGTTATTGTATTATATTACGCGCGGTTTGTCAACAGTTTATTGACATTTGTTTACATTTTTCCCGTTTTTTTCATTTTTGATACATGGGATTTAATAACATTGACGCGCGCGCGGAAAAAGTTTATAATGTATGTGGGTATTATAATATTGTGAGGTGTGTACATATGAAAAGGCTTGCGTGTCTTTTGCTTGCCGCGGCTGTGACAGTATCGGGTGTGTGTGCGTATGCGAACGGCGTTATCCCCGACCACAGCGGCACAAGCATGGACGGAATTGAGATCGGTACAATGCAGCTTAACAGTGCGGTCAAGTCGTATTCGGATTTGTTCCGTCAGGCGGGCGACCGGTACGGCGTTGACCCGAATTTGCTCGCCGCAATTTGTATGCAGGAGAGTTCGGGACGTAATTTGAGCTACCGCGAGGACGGCAGCGAGTACCCCGCGTGGGGGATTATGCAGATCGAGTACACGCTCGGTGACAGCTTCGCCGAATTCGGTAAAAGGACGACCGGTGAGGAGTGGACGCTCGAGGACAGGCTTGTGCCGGAAAAGGCTGTGCCGTTCGCGGCGTATTTGATTTCGCAGTCGCTTATTCGGTACGACTGTGATTATATGAAGATGATCCAGTCGTATAATTTCGGTCAAACGGTGCTTAACAGGATCGTTGAGGCGAAGGGTGACGATTGGCTCGCGGAGCGTGCGAACGCCGCGGCGTACGCCGATAATTGGCAGTATGAAACGTACGGCGACGCGGAGTATATAGAGCATGTGCTGAGGTATTACCACAACGATATTCCGTACGTCGGCGCGAAGGTGAGACTGAACGGCGAGCTTTTACATTTTGACGACCAGTACCCCGTGCTTGAGACGGTGAACGGTGATACATACACGCTTATTCCCATTCGCGGCATAAGTGAGGCGCTTGACGCGGACGTGAGCTGGAACGGTAAGACGCGGGCGGTCACAATTAAAAAGGACAGGCATAAGATGATTTTGTTCGTCGGCTCCGACAGCGCGCTGTTCGACGGTGAGGACGTAGAGCTCGATATTCCAGCTATGATTAAAAATAACCGTACCATGGTGCCGCTGCGGTTCGTAATGGAGGCGTTTGACGTAAGCGTCGATTGGGACGGCAGTACACGGACGGTTGTGATTGAAAAGTAGCTTGACAAAATATGTGAAATGTGGTATAGTTTAGATAACGAAGGAGCGGAAACATTCTGTTTCTATTCGTTTTAAGAGATTATTTGAGAATGACATCGTCATTCTACCCATAACCGTCCTATTTGCGAGATAGGGCGGTTATTTCTTTATCCAGATTACAATTAGCAAAATTATGATTAAATCAATCGTTAATTCGCTCATATAGCACCTTTCCGAAACAGACCGCCCCGCTCCGGTTATCAAGGTCTCACAGATTTCTCCGTCACCTGTCAATCAGTATATCATATTGGAATTTATATTTCAATATATTTGTTTTGAAATGTAAAAAGTTATATACTTGACAAAATAAATGGAATGTGATATAGTTTAGATAACGAAGGAGCGGAAACATTCTGTTTCTATCACTAATAGTTAATTATTTTGTAGAATTACATAAATTCTACCCATAACCGTCCTATTTGTGAGATAGGGCGGTTATTTCTTTATCCAGATTACAATTAGCAAAATTATGATTAGATCAATCGTTAATTCGCTCATACAGTACCTTTCCGAAACAGACCGCCCCGCTCCGGTTATCAAGGTCACACGGATTTTTCCGTCACCTGTCAATCAGTATATCATATTAAAGTGTATATTGCAATAGATTTGAAAATGTTAATGCGTTTTATGCAAACCTTTCGGCAAGGGTGATGCCTATGATTATCGCGGCGGCACCGGCGTACTGTGCAGCGCTCATGCTTTCACCGAGGAACGCCGCGCCCATAATAAGCGTCGTTATCGGCTCGAACGCCGACACTATCCCCGCGGTAGACGCGCCCTCGCGGCGCACGCCAATCTGGAACAGCGGCAGCGCGAACGCCGTCACGAGCAGTGAGATAAACGCCGAAAACGCCCAGCCGGTGACGTTCATGCCGGAAAACGATATTGTGTGCGTCGCCGCGCCGAACACGAGCGTGCCCGCGCTCATCATTATCATAAGGTAGAAAGTGAGTTTAATGTAGTCCATTCCGTCTATGCCGGAATAGTCCATGTACACGACGTAGAAGCTGTAAAACACGCCCGACAGAAGTGCGAGCGTCACGCCCGTTTTGTCCGCGCCGCCGAACGATGCGAACATCGCGATCCCAGCCGTCACGAGCGCGGCGGCAATAAGCTGGACGCGTTTTATATGCTCGTGGTACACAAACGCCGACGCGGATATTATTATAAGAGGATAGATAAAGTGGAGCGTTGTCGCGAGACCTGTAGAAATGTAGTCGTACGCCGTGTAAAGCGCAAGGTTCGTGAGCGTGCCGCCGATAAGTCCGAGAGCAGTTATGCGGTAAAAATCCTTCACGCTTATGCGGAACGACTGACCGCGTATCTTCATTATTATATACAGAAGCGGCAGCGTCAGAAATGTACGCAGAAATGTCAGCGTCATAACATTTGTACCGCCGCCGTACGCGATTTTTGCGAGCAGCGGCGCAACGCCGTATATGAACGCCGACAGTATAAGGCATATTTTTCCTTTCATCGCTCTCACCTCTATGATTTATTTTGTCACGTTCGGTGATTTGTATGCAAAATAAAAAGGCTCATGTGAGCCGAATATTTAATCTTAGTATTAACGCATTAAACCCCTCCGTCGGCTTTATAAGCTATTGCTGCGCAATAGCTACACAGCCGACACCTCCCCTAGTAGGGGAGGCTTGCGATGAGGCTCCCCTGACAGGGGAGCTGTCACACGCAGTGTGACTGAGGGGTTTTTGCGGGCGACCGCAAGGGTCGCCCCTACGGTGCACATTTTCAAAATTACGGATGTAGGGGACGGCGCCTCGACGTCCCGCATTATTTTATTTCTTACTCTCTATTTCCCTTTTTAATTCCTCTATTTGTTCCTCGCTTACCGTCGTCATTGCGGAGCGTTTACATTCGGGTAGTTTTTCAAGTATTTCCTCGGCGCGGTCGTACTTGCCGAGCGCGACGGCTATCTGTGCGCCGTGGTAGCAGCCCTCGACAAAGCTGTCACTCTTTTCAAACAGCTCGTTTGATATTCTTTCCGCGTCCTCGTACCGCTTCAGGCGGTAGTAGCACATTGCGAGGTTATCGAGTATATCGCGGTTGTCCTTGTTGTACTCGTACGCCGCCTCGCAGATTTTAAGCGTTTCGTTCAGGTCGTCGCCGCGCAGCAGCTTGAAAAAGCCGAGCATACCGTAAACGTTCGAGTTTATATAACCGTCGTCGAACAGCGCCTGTACCTCCTCTATCGCTTCGTCAAGCCTGCCCTGGCGGTAGTAAACCATACACCGCTGCTGCTTTGCCATATTTCTCTTCTTAGGGTCAAGGCTCTTTACGCGTATTATCGGGTCAAGCACCTTTTCCGCTTCGTCTTCACGACCCGTGCGCATAAGCACATAGGCGTAAGACGCTTTTATATTCACCGTAGATCTGCCCGTGTCGTACGACTTCTTGTACCACCGGTACGCCGCTTCGTCGTCGCCGGCGTAGTACGCCTGATTACCCTTCGCCGCGTAGTAGCGCGGTATATAGTAGTAAATTCCCGCGCCGATTATAACGGCGACAAGCGCGACGCCTGCCCACACGTTTATATTAAACGCGAAGAATACAGCCGCGCAGGCGGCAAGAATGTAAAGTAACGTCATGGCAATAACCTCTCAATCCGTTTAAAATTCAGCCGTGCCGACCGTTCTCGGGAACGGCAGTACGTCGCGTATATTCTGCATGCCCGTGATGTACATTACGGCTCTCTCGAAGCCGAGACCGAAGCCCGCGTGCTTGTTCGTACCATAGCGGCGCAGGTCGGTGTAAAATTTGTAATCCTTTTCCTTAAGTCCGAGCTCGTTCATGCGGCGCAGCAACGTGTCGAGGTTTTCCTCTCTTTGGCTGCCGCCTATGATCTCGCCGACGCCCGGCACAAGAAGATCCATTGCCGCGACCGTTTTATTGTCGTCGTTCAGCTTCATGTAGAACGCCTTTATCTCCTTCGGATAATCGGTCACGAACAGCGGACGCTTGAACACCTGCTCGGTCAAATATCTCTCGTGCTCCGTCTGCAAATCCGAACCCCACGAAACGGGGTAATCGAATTTCACCTTGCCCGCGTCGCGGTCTTTTTCGAGGATTTCCACCGCCTCGGTGTACGTGACGTGCGCGAACTCGCTGTTTACGACATGGTTAAGACGCTCCAAAAGTCCCTTATCGACAAACTTGTTGAAAAACTCCATTTCTTCCGGCGCGTTTTCGAGGCAATAGTTTATGATATATTTGAGCATGTCCTCGGCAAGCTCCATGTCGTCCTTCAAATCCGCGAACGCGATTTCCGGCTCTATCATCCAAAATTCAGCCGCGTGGCGCGCCGTGTTTGAATTTTCGGCGCGGAACGT
The DNA here is from genome assembly GCA_947626045.1 of uncultured Clostridia bacterium. Classification (GTDB taxonomy): domain Bacteria; phylum Bacillota; class Clostridia; order UBA1381; family UBA1381; genus Hominilimicola. Next base: position 32,393 of record CANQQS010000010.1, read on the forward strand.
CGGTCCGAATGTGTAAACGTTGCGGAACGCCATGCAGTATGTTTCAACGTTAAGCTGTCCGCTGACGGTAAGGTTCGTTTTCTTACCGAAAAAGTCGTTCGAGTAGTCCGTCTTGCCGTCCGTTTTGGGAACGTTGTCAAGATCCATTGTCGTAACCTGGAACATCTCGCCCGCGCCCTCCGCGTCGGACGCCGTTATAATCGGGGTGTGGACGTACACAAAATTTCTCTCTTGAAAGAATTTGTGTATCGCGTACGCAATCATCGAGCGGACGCGGAACACAGCCGAAAATGTGTTCGTGCGCGGTCTTAAATGCGCTATCGTGCGCAGATACTCAAAACTGTGGCGTTTCGGCTGGAGCGGGTAGTCGGGCGTTGACTCGCCCTCGGTCACAACAGTTGCCGCTTTAAGCTCGAACGGCTGCTTCGCCTCGGGCGTGAGTACGAGCGTACCCGTCACGGTAATAGCCGCGCCGATGTTGAGCTTTGAAAGCTCGGCGTAATTCGGCAGCTCCGCTTCAAGCACGATTTGAAGGTTTTTGAAAAACGAGCCGTCGTTAAGCTCTATAAAGCCGAAATTCTTTGACATTCTGCTGTTTCTTATCCAGCCCGACACGGTTATTTCCTTACCGCCGTAATTTTCCGTCTCGCGGTACAATGCTTTTATGAGTGTGTTCATATTGTTTCCTCTCTTACATTAACTTTATGTTGCTCTCCGCGCACGCCCTGCACATTTCCTCGGGCCATACGGACGACTGTACCTCGCCTATGTGCGCCTTGCCGAGCATGAACATGCAGAGTCTTGACTGTCCGATACCGCCGCCTATCGTGTACGGCAGCTCCTTGTTCAAAAGCTTTTTGTGGAACTCAAGCTCCAGTCTTTCGGGACAGTTCGCGATTTCAATCTGCTTTTTGAGCGACTCCTCATCAACTCTTATACCCATGCTCGAAAGCTCGAACGCGCAGTCAAGCACCGGACTGTAGAGGATTATATCGCCGTTAAGCTCCCAGTCGTCGTAGTCGGGCGCTCTGCCGTCGTGCTTCTTGCCGGACTTTAGCTCCTTGCCTATCTGCATCAGGAATACCGCCTTCTTGTCGCGGAGCAGCTTGTTTTCTCTCTCCTTCGGCTCAAGGTCGGGGTACATGTCCTCAAGCTCCTGCGTCGTTATGAAAACTATGTCGTCGGGAAAGTTGTTCGCAAGCTCGGGGTACTTTTCGCACACCTTCTCCTGCGTGCGCTTCATCGCACCGTAAATGTTCTTGACGTACTTTTTAAGCGTATCGACCGTTCTCTGGTCGTGCGTTATAACGGCTTCCCAGTCCCACTGGTCAACGTACATCGAGTGGAGATTGTCAACCTCCTCGTCGCGGCGAATCGCGTTCATATCGGTGTAAAGTCCCTCGCCGACGTCGAAGCCGTAGCGTCCGAGCGTCATACGCTTCCACTTCGCGAGCGAATGTACTATTTCAAGCACCTTGCCGCCTATGCACGGCGCGTCAAAGTCAACGGGACGCTCCACACCGTTTAAGTTGTCGTTAAGACCCGTTTCGGGGCGCACAAACAGCGGCGCGGATATTCTCTGAAGATTTAACGCCTCCATTATTTCTTTCTGGAAGGTGTCCTTTATGAATTTTACGGCTCTCTCCGTCTCTCTGCCGCTGAGCTTCGGACTGTAATTTTCGGGAATTTGTAATGACATGGTTCATTCTCCTTTATTTTTTATTTCGATGCTGTCAAGCGTGCTTTTAAGATTTGCGCGCACGGCAGCAAGATATTCTTTCCTTAACGCGTCTCTCTCAACGATTTCATCGTCGGTGAGACCTTCCTCCCTCGCCTTTTTCGCGAGGGCGTTTATCCTGTCTATTTTAGCTTTTTCCATATTTTAGCATCTCCTGTGCATAGATAAGAGTATTATACATCAACTCGGATGAATTTTCAAGTAAAATGTGCGGACAATCTGCGTTTTTCGGAAAATTGCATAGTATATACTACAAAACCTTGAAAGGAGGACCTTGAAATGAATTGCAACAATCATTGCGGATTTGATTTTGATATGATTTTGTGGGTTCTTATCATCATCATTATCGTAAGCTTTACATGCGGCTG
>CANQQS010000011.1 GCA_947626045.1 uncultured Clostridia bacterium
GGCACAGTTGAAGAAATCAAAGAGATGGAAATTGTCGGCGTAAAGCGTCAGTATTACGTTGTTCGTTTTGCTATCGGTAACATGGTAACAAACATACCTATAGAGAGCGCGGACGGGATAGGCATACGTCCCGTAATCGACAAAAGCGAAGCGAAAAAAGCTCTCCAGTCGTTTCTCGACGCGGACGTTGAGGACGACAGCAACTGGAACAAGCGCCAGCGCGACAATCTCGTAAAGGTTAAGTCGGGGGACATATATCAGGTACTTGCGGTCGTTAAGGAATTAATGTACCGCGACAAGACAAAGGGGCTTTCCACGAGCGAGCGCAAAACGCTCGGCAGCGCGAAGCAGATAGTGGTAAGTGAGCTTGTGCTTTCGGAGGTCGCGGACATAGGCGACATCGAAAGCATAATGAACGATACCGTAGAGGCTCTTATATAGTAATTGTCGGCACATTTCTTAATCGGAAATGTGCCGATTTATGCTGCGTAAAAAACGGGAGGATAAAATGAAAATCACGGCTGTAATAGTTGCCGGAGGCAAGGGTACGCGCATGGGCGCGGGACGGAACAAGGTCTTTCTCACAATCGGCGGGCGAGAGGTAATACATTTTACGCTGTCGGCGTTCGAATGGAATAAAAACATTGATGAAATAGTGATAGTAACGGGCGCGGACGACATTGAAGAGTGCAAAAAAATCGTGCGAGACAGCGGCTTTAAAAAGGTCGCCTGCATAACCGATGGCGGCGAGACGCGTAGGCAGTCTGTATATAACGGTCTTAAAAAAGCGACGGGCGATATTGTGCTTATTCACGACGGCGCTCGCGCGCTTGTGACCGATAAGGAAATCGACGCGGCATTGGAGGACTGCATACATTTCGGCGCGGCAGCGGTTGGTGTAAAATGTAAGGACACGCTGAAAACCGCCGATGAAAAAGGCTACATTACAGACACTCCCGACCGCGAAAGCACATATTTAATACAAACCCCGCAGGCGTTTTATACCGCTGACATACTTGCAATGCACAAAAAAGCGGAAGAAGAAGGTTTTGAGGTGACCGACGACTGCATGATAGCGGAACACTTCGGCAAAAGGGTAAAAATAAGCGAGGGCAGCTACGACAACATAAAGCTTACAACTCCTATCGACATGATTGTGGCGGAGGAAATTTTAAGGAGCAGGGGAGATATAGAATGAGAATAGGACAAGGCTATGACGTACACAAGCTCGTCGAGGGACGCGACTGCATAATATGCGGCGTAAAAATACCGTACGAAAAAGGACTGCTCGGTCACAGCGACGCGGACGTCGCGCTTCACGCGCTGTCGGACGCGATACTCGGCGCGGCGGCGATGGGAGATATAGGAAAGCACTTCCCCGACACCGACCCCAAATATAAAGGTGCTTCGAGCCGCGCGCTTCTTTGCGAGGTTATGAAAATTGTCGGAAGCAGGGGATACAAGGTTGTAAACGCCGATATTACAATAGTGGCGCAAAAACCTAAAATGTCGCCGTACATTGACGAGATGCGGAAGAATGTGGCTGAGGATTTGGGTGTTGACACTGACGCTGTGAGCGTAAAGGCGACCACAACGGAAAAGCTCGGCTTCGAGGGACGCGGCGAAGGCATTTCGGCTATGGCGGTCGTGCTGCTCGATTAAGGAGGAAACTTTTTTGAATATATACGATTTTGACGAAACTATCTACGACGGCGACAGCACGAGGGATTTCTATTTTTACAGCCTGAAAAAACACCCGTCGATACTGCTCACCGTTCCGTACATGGCGTGGGGATTTTTTCTTTATATAATAGGCGCGATAGAAAAAACGCGCGCGAAGGAAATAATGTACCGATTTCTGCGCCACATTCCCGACGCTGACGCGGATATAGAGGACTTCTGGAACAGAAACGAAAACAAAATAAAGCCGTGGTACAAAAACAGGCAGCAAGAGGACGACGTTATAATCTCCGCGTCGCCCGAGTTCCTGCTCGCGCCGATATGTGAAAGGCTCGGCATAAAGCATCTTATCGCATCACGTGTGGACAAGAAAACGGGTAAGTACACCGGTAAAAACTGTCACGACACGGAAAAGGTAACGCGTCTTAACGAAGCTCTGCCCGACGCGCACTGCAACGAATTTTACTCCGACTCTCTCTCCGACGCGCCGCTTGCAGAAATCTCGGACAAGGCGATGATAATAAAGGGCGACAAGCTTATTCCGTGGGACGAGTATAAGCCGTCAAAACTCAGTATGTTCTTTACGCGCGAGTTTTTGTCGTTCGTGATAGTCGGCGGTATAAACACATTGAGCAACGTGATTTTTTCCACGATATACTCGTTCTTTATACATGATGCGACGCTTGCGTTCATACCCGGGTATATAACGTCGAATGTTGTTTCGTACCTGTTAAACAGCTTCCTCACATTTAAGGAAAAGCTCGGCGTTGTGAAATTTATAAAATTTTTCATATCATATATACCGAACTTTATAATACAGACCGTGATCGTATGGCTTTACAGCCGATTTGTCGGCGGAAGCCCGATAATAGCCTACGCGATAGCGGCGGTTATCGGTGTGCCGGTCACGTTTGTGCTTATGAAGATATTTGCCTTCGGTAAAAAGAAGGAAAAATAAAAAAGAAGGCTCCATGCCTCCTACAGAACGTCTTTGGCGTTCCTTAAGGGGAGCATGGAGCCTGTTTTGTTCCACATATAAATCCTTACCGAATTTATCGCCTTATTATTGTCCGCGCACAGCGTTACCGTTTCAAGCATATCGGCTTCGTTTACCGTCTTTTCTGAAAAGCCCGTCAGCGCTCCGTTTTCGTCGTACACAGCCAGAATCACCGTGAACGGCTCAACCGACCGCGAGTATTCTCTCGTAAGACGCGCGGAGGTGTTCGGAAAGTCGATATAAGCCATTATCCGCGGCGGAGAGTCTCCTTTTTTTACCTCGGTACCGTTATCGTCCGTAATACGCGCCGACATATCAAGCGTATCGAAAGTGATATATTTCAGCGTGTATTCTGCGTCGCCGACAACCTCCGTAATATCGGGTTCCCATACGGGAACATTCACATAATATCCGTCAAGCGGCTCTTTATCGTATTCGCCGTTGTATTCGGGCATTTCTCCGTAAGGCATAGAATCCGTTTCAAGAACATTTCCGATTTCGTCCTTCCATGTTATCGTGTATTCTCTGAGTGTCTTTGTAAACCGCGCCGTGTACGCCGTATCTTCCGTGACGGCGGACGGTTCGGGATCCCAGCCGTCAAATGTATAAACATATTTGTTGTCGGCTTCTTTTTCAACCGGCGCGTGGCTCGGAATACTTCCGCGCATCACCGATTCACTGTCTATAACGCTGCCGTCGTCACCGAGCCATGTTATTTCAAAAAAGAAATGTTCCTCCGCGTACCGCATTGCGCCGCTTGCGCTGAGCCTGCGGTTCCCGTTCACATAGTGGCCCGAATATGTCATCGTGTCAACCGCGTCCGCTCCGCCCGTTATGCACTCCTTTATATCGGCTGGAGTAAACGACGGATATTTTCCCTTCAGCACAGCAGCCATACTTGAGACGAGCGGCGTTGCCTGTGATGTGCCGGAAAGCTGTTTATATGAATCATTCTGTAAATTTGTATTGGCGGTACTCCATATTTTATCCCCCGGCGCGGCTACATCCACCGAATCACCGTAATTTGAAAAATACGCGAGTTTATCGTCCGCGGTGCTTGCGCCCACGGATATAACGTTGTCAAAGTCGTACTGCGCGGGATATGAGACTGTGTTGGGACTGTCGTTGTTTGCGCCGGAATTGCCCGCCGCGGCGACAAAAAGCGTACTTTCGCACGACTGTATCGCCTCTTTCATTGCGTCGCTGTCAATGCCGCACCAGCTGCAGTTCGCAATGGGGATATTCATTTTCTTTACATAATTTATGGCTTCCGCAATTATCTCAATATCGGTAGTTTTTGTTCTTGAGCCTCCCAATATTGCGTCGTAAAAGACCTTGAGCGGCAATATTTTTGCAGCGCCGCTTTCGATGCTGCCGGCAAGCGAGGCTGTGCCAACGCCGTTGCCCGTTACGGCGCTAATTACTCCGGAAACGTGAGTGCCGTGACCCTGCATGGGGTACTGAGTGTTATATCCGTCGTCGGGGTCGTTATCGCCGCCCTTGCTGAAATCCCAGCCGCTCACATCGTCCGTGTAACCGTTATTGTCGTCGTCCTCGCCGTTATCGGGTATTTCGTCGGGATTTACCCATATGTTATCCGCAATATCCTCCTGCTGCGCGAAAATTCCCGAATCAAGCACTGCCACGGTGACGTCCGAGCAGTCAATATCCATGTTCCAGACAGCTTCCGCGTCCACTATGCCGAACTGATAGTTTTTCGCGGAATCGTCGCCCAGATAAATCGGGTCGTTCGGTATCGAATCAAGGTAATAGTAATAATTCGGTTCGGCATACTTCACCGCGCCGGATGCATTGAGTGCGTCAACCGCTTCAAGCACTTTATCCTCACCGGCTTCGGGCAGCGTAAGCTTTACAATGCTGCCGCCGGTTTCGGACATCAGCGATATGCCGCCCGCATTTGCGGACAAATCCATAAGCTTCCTCGTATCGGTTATACCGAGACGCGCGAGAGTATCCTCGTAGCCTCCCGCGCCTGCCATACGTATACGCGTGTAATCGGGCTTTGTCACGACGATAACCGAGCTGTCATCAAATTTCGGCAAATCCTCCGCTTCCGCGCCGCATGAAAAAAGGAGTGCAAAAAGAACAGCCGTAAACATCATCACAAATCCGCGCTTGTTCATTTTATTCACTCCTCGCTTGTCGTTTATTCGTTGTTTTTGAACTATCCCAGACTGTAAAAATCATCGAAGAACGACGGGTACGACACACACGCGCACGTTTCGTCGTCAAGCGTTGAAACGCCGTCGGCAAGCTGCGACAAAACGGTTAAGCTCATAGCCATTCTGTGGTCGCCGTACGTCTTAAAGTCAGCACCGTGAATAGACTTGCCGCCGTTTATAATCATACCGTCGTCCGTTTCGGTAATATCAACGCCGCACTTTGTAAACTCATCAACAACGGCACGTATTCTGTTCGTTTCCTTAACCTTCAATTCCTGCGCGTCCTTTATAACCGTCGCGCCTTCGGCAAAAACAGCCGCGACGGCGATAATCGGCAGCTCGTCGATAAGCCTCGGTATAATGTCGCCGCCTATCGTGACGGCGCGCAGCGAGCTTGACCTGACCGTAATATCCGCCGCGCTTTCACCCGCGCTCACACGCTCGTTTTCAACCGTTATATCCGCACCCATATCCTTCAAAACGTCAATAATACCCGTTCTCGTCGGATTTGTGCCGACATTTTTTATCGTGATTTCGCTATTCGGCATAATCGAGCCGAGTACCATGAAAAACGCCGCCGATGAAATATCCCCGGGAACAACCACATCTGCCGCTGACAGCCTGTCCGTGGTTTTTACCGTAATATCAAGCCCGTCAACGCTTATATCCGCGCCCATCGCGCCGAGCATAAGCTCCGTATGGTCGCGTGATTTTTCGATTTCTCTCACAATCGTTACTCCTTCGGCGTACAGTCCGGCGAGAATAATCGCCGTTTTAACCTGTGCCGACGCCACCGGCATTTTGTAGTCTATGCCGTGCAGACGCGAGCCGTGTATATAAAGAGGACAGTATTCGTTCTCAATGTTCGCGCCCATCAGCGCGAGCGGCTTTGTGACGCGCCCCATGGGACGCTTGCATATCGAAGCGTCGCCCGTTATCTCCGTATCGAACGGCTGCGCCGACAGTATGCCGCACAAAAGGCGCGTGGTCGTGCCGCTGTTACCCGTATACAGCGTCTTTTCCGGCTTTACAAGACCGCGCATACCGTTGCCGCGCACGGTCACCCTGTCGCCGCGCGCGTCTATTTCAACTCCCATACTGCGGAAGCAGTCTATTGTGGAAAGACAGTCCGCTCCCGGTAAAAATCCCGTAATCTCCGTAACGCCGTCCGCAAGCGAACCGAGCATTACGGCGCGGTGTGATATTGACTTGTCGCCCGGCACAGTGAGTACGCCGCGCGCGCTTTTTAACTTCTTAATCTCCATTCTTGTTCCTCCGATGTATTCTAAATCGATTATACCACAAATAAAATAAAAAGACAATACTTTCATATTAAATACAAGGTGGTGCGGCATGGAAAAAAGAAGCATAATAACGGGCGCGGTAATACTTATGGCTGCGAACGCCGTATCGAAAATACTCGGCGCGGTGCTGAAAATACCGCTCGCATACATACTGCGCGAGGAAGGCATGGCGGTATACAACATCGCCTTTGAGGTTTACATAATGTTCCTATCGTTTATAATATCGGGACTGCCGTTCGCAATATCGAAACTGTCGGCGGAAGCCGCGTCGCGCGGTCAGCGTCTTCGTGAGCGCAGAATAGTGTCGCTGTCAACGTGGCTGCTTATCGCGATAGGCGCGGCGGGGTCGGTCATACTTTACTTTGCCGCGCCGTTTTTCGCGCTCGCCATGAAAGAGGAAAAGGCGGTGTACGCTATACGAATGATTTCACCGTCAATATTCTTCGTCGCGCTCGGAACGGGATACAAAAGCTATTTCCAGGGCGTTTCGCACATGATTCCTGTCGCCGCGTCACAGGTCGCGGAAAGCTTCGTAAAGCTCATCGCCGGTTACGGACTGGCGCTATTGTTTATACACATGGGTACGGAGAAAACAGCGGGCGGCGCGATTATGGGCGTGACGGCGGGGGAGATAGTCGCGACGGCAATACTCGCGTTTGGCTATATTTTCCGTAAAAAGGAGGTTTACATAAAATCGGAGAACGCAAGCCGACGAGAAATACTTCGCGACCTTATGTCGCTAGCGCTGCCGCTTCTTTGCGCGTCGGTGGTATCGAACGCGCTCGGCACAGCCGACACGACGCTCACGAGAGCACGCCTTCTCGACGCCGGACTTACGCCGGACGACGCGCGTTTTCTCTACGGCGCGTACACGGGCTACGCGCTCACGGTTTTCCACCTTCCCGTCGGAATACTCGCGACACTCGGAGTGAGCATACTTCCCGTGATAGCCGGCGCGTACGCGTCGGGTAACGAAAGGGGAGCGGGGAAAGCAGCTGAAATGGGCGTGAAAATATCGGTCGCACTGTCGGTGCCGTGCGCGGTGCTTATGTACGCGCTCAGCGGCGAAATACTCACGCTGCTGTTTAAAAACGACACATCCGCGCTTATGCTGAAAACCGTCGCACCGTGCGCCGTGCTGATGTGCGCCGCGCAGATGTCGGCAGCGGTGCTGCAGTCGGCGGGGAAGATAATGACGCCGTTCTTTAATTCGCTTATTGGTATAGGAATAAAGCTCGCGCTCGGCTATGTTCTTATCGGCAACCCCGAAATCAACATATACGGCAGCGTGATAGGCGCGATTGCGGCAAACGGCGCGGTAATGGCGCTCAACTTTATATCGCTCCGAAGAAAGCTCAACATACGCCTCAACCTTGTAAACACGCTTGTAAAGCCGATATTCTGCGGCGCTGCCATGTTGTTTGTCATACAAATAATACAGCCGCCTCTCTCGGGCTTCGGAACGCTTGCTTACACTGCGTCCGTATCGGCAGTATCATGCGCCGCGTACGCACTCACGCTGCTCGTAACGGGAACGGTGTCGCGCGAGGAGATACGGCTTGTCGCGAGGTGACACGGCGGCTGCTGAATAAAAATTTAAAAAAGCGCCTAAAAAATTAATATTATTCCTTGATTTTAGCGAAGAAAAGTGATACAATACCTTTATGTATATAAAAGATACACAAAATGACAAAAATAAAAGGAGGATTTTTTTCAGATGGCAAGGAAAATGAAAACAATGGACGGCAACAACGCCGCGGCATACGCATCATACGCGTTTACCGATGTTGCTGCCATCTACCCCATCACACCATCATCAACAATGGCGGAGGTCACAGATAAGTGGGCAGCCGCAGGTCAGAAGAATATCTTCGGACGTACGGTAAAGGTTGTTGAAATGCAGTCGGAGGCGGGCGCAGCGGGCGCTGTTCACGGTTCGCTTACGGCTGGCGCACTCACGACAACATACACCGCTTCACAGGGTCTTCTCCTTATGATCCCGAACATGTTCAAGATTGCGGGCGAACAGCTTCCGTGCGTATTCAACGTATCGGCAAGAGCTATCGCTTCACACGCGCTTTCGATCTTCGGCGATCACAGCGACGTTATGGCGTGCCGTCAGACAGGTTTCGCAATGCTCGCTTCGACAAACCCGCAGGAAGCTATGGATCTCGGCGCGGTAGCACACCTTTCGACAATCAAGTCGAGAATACCGTTCCTTCACTTCTTCGACGGCTTCAGAACGTCGCATGAGTATCAGAAGGTAGCTTGCTGGGATTATGACGAGCTTGCAAAGATGGTTGACTGGGATGCTATAAACGACTTCAGAAGAGGCTCGTTAAGCCCCGAACATCCGGCTCAGAGAGGTACGGCGCAGAACGGCGACGTATTCTTCCAGGCGAGGGAGTCGTGCAACAAGACATATGACGCAGTTCCCGAGGTCGTAGAGGAGTACATGAATAAGGTCAACGCCGCAATTGGTTCTGACTATCATCTGTTTAACTACTACGGCGCACCCGACGCGGAGCAGGTAATCGTTGCTATGGGCAGCGTCTGCGATACTATCGAGGAAACCGTTGACTACCTCAACAAGAACGGTCAGAAGGTTGGTCTTGTAAAGGTAAGACTGTACAGACCGTTCTCGGCTAAGCACCTTATTGACGCTATCCCCGACACTGTTAAGAAGATTTCGGTTCTCGACAGAACGAAGGAAGCCGGTTCAATCGGCGAGCCGCTTTACCTCGACGTTGTAGCCGCTCTCCAGAACAGCAAGTTTGCCGGCGTTGACATTTACGCGGGACGTTACGGTCTCGGTTCAAAGGACACAACTCCGGCTTGCATTATCGCTGTATACAAGAACACGGAAAAGAGAAGATTTACGGTCGGCATTAACGATGACCTTACAAACCTCTCACTGCCGCTTGACGAGAACCCCGACACAACGCCGGAGGGTATCACAAGCTGTAAGTTCTGGGGTCTCGGCGCGGACGGTACGGTAGGCGCTAACAAGAACTCCGTTAAGATTATAGGCGACCACACCGAAATGAACGTACAGGCATACTTCGACTACGACTCAAAGAAGTCGGGCGGTCTCACATGCTCGCACCTCCGTTTCGGTCACCCGAAAATCACATCAACATATCTTATCAACAAGGCTGACTTCGTTGCGTGCCACAAGGCTTCATATGTAAGACAGTACGACATGGTACAGGACGTTAAGCCGGGCGGCGTATTCCTCTTGAACTGCTCATGGAATGTTGACGAGCTTTCCGAGCATCTTCCCGGACAGGTTAAGAAGTACATCGCCGACAACAACATTCAGTTCTATACGATAGACGGCGTTAAGATAGGTAAGGAAATCGGTCTCGGCAACAGAATAAACACCGTTCTCCAGTCGGCATTCTTCAAGCTTTCGGGCATACTTCCCGAGGCAGACGCTATCCGGTACATGAAGGACGCAGCTACCGCTTCCTATTCAAAGAAGGGTGACGCGGTTGTTAAGATGAACCACGACGCTATCGACGCGGGCGCTCAGCAGGTTGTTAAGGTTGACGTTCCCGAGGATTGGAAGAATGCGGAATATGAGGATCTTGCTATTAAGCACGAGGGCGAGGGCAAGCTCATTGACTTCGTAAACGACATTCTCGTTCCTATAAATCAGTTCAGAGGCGCAAGCCTTCCCGTTTCGGCGTTCGAGAAGTACCAGAGAGGTGAAGTGCCTCTGGGCAGCGCGGCGTTTGAAAAGAGAGGCATCGCTATCGACGTTCCCGTATGGAACAACGAAACATGTATCCAGTGCGGCAACTGCTCGTACGTATGTCCTCACGCTTGTATCCGTCCCGTTGTACTCACGAAGGAAGAGCTTGACAACGCTCCCGAGGGTATCAAGTATCAGAACGCTATGCAGCTCGACGGACTTTACTACGCAATGGCTATATCGGTTCTCGACTGTACCGGCTGCGGAAGCTGCGCCAACGTATGTCCCGTAAACAACGCGGGCAAGAAGGATCCGGCTCTCGTTATGAAGCCGCTCGACGAGAATCTTGACGAGCAGAAGGGTTATGACTACCTCGTAACTCTCGCTGAGAAGCAGGAGGTTCTTGACAAGTTCAAGGCTTCAACGGTTAAGGGCAGCCAGTTCAGAATGCCTTACCTCGAGTTTTCCGGCGCTTGCGCGGGCTGCGGCGAAACACCGTACGCAAAGCTCGTTACACAGCTCTTCGGCGACAGAATGTACCTTGCGAACGCAACGGGCTGCTCGTCGATTTGGGGTGGTTCATGCCCGTCAACACCGTACACCACAAACAGTGAAGGTCACGGTCCCGCATGGGCTAACTCGCTGTTTGAGGATAATGCGGAGTTCGGTCTCGGTATGTATATCGCTCAGAACACATTGAGAGAAGCAAATATAGCAAGACTTGAAAAGATCGCGGCTGAAAACGCTGACGTTAAGCCGGCTGTTGACAAGTTCATCGAAACAAAGAACGACGGCGAGGCTAACAAGGTTGCTACGGACGAACTTCTTAAGGCTATCGCGAACATCAACTCCGAGGAAGCTAAGAACGTACTCGCCGACAAGGAATTTCTTTCAAAGAAGTCCTGCTGGATATTCGGCGGCGACGGCTGGGCATACGACATTGGCTTCGGCGGCGTTGACCACGCTATCGCTTCGGGCGAGGATATAAACATTCTCGTATTCGATACGGAGGTTTACTCGAACACCGGCGGTCAGTCGTCAAAGGCTACACCGACAGGCGCTATCGCACAGTTCGCAGCTGCCGGTAAGGAAGTTAAGAAAAAGGATCTCGCGGCTATCGCTATGAGCTACGGCTACGTATACGTTGCACAGGTAGCGCAGGGCGCTGACCAGAACCAGTTGCTTAAGGCTATGATCGAGGCTGAAAGCTACAACGGTCCTTCGATCATCATCGCTTATGCTCCGTGTATCAACCACGGTATCAAGGGCGGTATGACGATTGCTCAGACCGAGGAGAAGAAGGCTGTACAGGCGGGCTACTGGCATCTGTTCAGATATGACCCGAGACTTGCTATGGAAGGCAAGAACCCGTTCCAGCTTGACTCTAAGGCTCCGACAATGGATTACGAGGAGTTCATCATGGGCGAAGTTCGTTATAACTCGCTCGCTCGCTCCAACCCCGAAAGAGCTAAGGAATTGTTTGCAAAGGCTAAGAAGACGGCGGAAGAAAAGTACGCACATCTTGTTGAGCTTGCAAAGTAATTCAAGCAATATGACAATAAAAAGCATACCGCGCGAGCGGTATGTTTTTTGCTTGCAAAATCGCGGATTTAATGGTAGAATTATATACATACTATAAACAAAAAGGGAGATAAATATGGACAAGCAGTATACGATAGAAGATTTACGCGATATTATAGTGACGCTGCGCGGCGAGAACGGCTGCCCGTGGGACAGAGTGCAGACGCATCAGAGCCTTAAAAAGGATATGATTGAGGAGTGCTACGAGGCGATTGACGCGCTCGACAACGGCAGCGACCACGATTTCGCGAACGAACTCGGCGATGTGCTTCTGCAGGTTGTGTTCCATTCGCGTCTCGCGGAGGAACGCGGCGCGTTCACGTTTGACGACGTGCTTAACGAAATATGCACAAAGCTCATAACGCGCCATACGCACGTGTTCGGCAAGGATAAGGCGGTAACGGCGGAGGAAGCGCTCGGCAACTGGGAGAAAAATAAGAAGAAGGAAAAGCAGCTTGACACCTACACCGCCATGCTAAAGGACGTGCCGAGCTATCTTCCGGCGCTTATGCGCAGCGCGAAGGTTCAGAAGAAAGCCGCAGCGGCGGGCTTCGATTGGAACAGCACGGACGGCATATACGACAAAATATCCGAGGAAACGGAGGAGCTTAAAGAGGCGATCCGAACAGGCGAAGGAATTGAAGAGGAGTACGGCGACCTGCTTTTCAGTGTCGTAAACCTCGGCAGGCATTTAAAGCTCACTCCGGAAATAGCGCTTTCAAATGCGACGGAGAAATTTATACGCCGCTTTGAAAAAATGGAAACGCTGTCGAAGGAAAAAGGCATGGAGCTTGACAAATGCAGCATTTCCGAGCTTGACGCGATGTGGAATGAGGTCAAATAAGCCCAAAATTATACTTTTTTAGGAAATAATGGCTTAAAATGCTGTAAAACCCTTGACATTTAGTGAAAAATGTACTAAAATTGATTAATGGACAGGCACACGTGTCTGTGTAATTTGAAAAAAAGATTAGGAGGAAAAAAAATGAACAAGACAGAGTTGGTAGCAGCAGTAGCTGCAAAGGCTGAGCTCTCGAAGAAGGACGCTGAAAAGGCGGTTGCAGCTGTAACAGCATCGATTTCTGAGGCTCTTAAGAAGGGCGACAAGGTTCAGCTCGTTGGCTTCGGTACTTTTGAAGTAAGAAAGCGCAACGCAAGAACAGGCAAGAACCCCAGAACAGGCGAGAGCATCAAGATTAAGGCTTCCAAGGTTCCCGCATTCAAAGCCGGCAAGGCACTTAAGGATACAGTAAACTAATACACAAATAAAAAGGCGCCGCTTAACCGCGGCGCTTTACTTTATAGGATTGATATATAATGAGAATAGATAAATATTTAAAGGTAACGCGCCTTATAAAAAGGCGCACCGTTGCGAACGAGGCGTGCGACCGGGGCAGGATAACGGTAAACGGACGCGTCGTTAAAGCATCGTACGACGTTAAGGAAAACGATATAATAGAAATAACAATGGGCGAGCGCGTCATAAAGGTGCGCGTAAAGGCTGTGGCGGAGCATGTGTTAAAGAACGACGCTTCCGCGCTTTACGAGCAGGTTAAGTAATATCAGCCCCGATTTCCGCATAGGTATATTGCGGGAGGGGATATTATGGCGGAGAAGGAACACAGCCTGACGATGAACGGCAGACACGACATGTCGCTGACAGGAATAAAGGACGTAAAGGAATTTTCGGAAAACAGAGTAACGCTCAAAACACAGATGGGCGATATGTGCGTGCGCGGCAGAAAGCTCACGATAAGCCGCCTTGACACCGATACGGGAATACTTAGCGTAAGCGGTGAAATCGACATGATAAAGTACTCGTCGCCTGCCGGCGGCGGAATAATAGAGGGACTGTTCAAATGATTTCGGACGAGACGGCGCTGTTTCTCGCAATGACCGTGTGCGGCGCGGCTGTGTCCGTGCTGTACGATTTCATGCGCGCCGTACGCGGCGCGGTAAAACCGCGGGCGGCTGTGACGGCTGTGACGGATGTAATATTCGCGTTCGCGTCATTTGCCGCCGCGTCATGGTGCGTCTTAAACTACGGAAACGGCAGACTCAGAATTTATGAGGCTTTGGGTCTTTTGCTCGGAGCCATCGTTTATTTCACAGCATTGAGCGGCGTCATGTACAAGGTTTTTCTCTGCATTATAAAAAAATTTTTGAAAATAACGATATTTATTTTCAAAATACTCTTGACACCGCTGCTGTTTTTGTATAAAATTTTAATAGTACCTATAAAAAAATACGCGGAAAGCATTATACAAAGGAGTAGAAGCTCAAATGCTAAGCAAAATAAAAAATCAGGTAATAAGATACGTAACAGTCCACAAAAAGGGACTCGCAATCGCGGTTTTCGCGGCGCTGGTAGGAACAATGCTTTTAAGAGGCGTCATGCAGTATCCGAGATTGAGCGAGCAAAAAAATGAAATAGCCGCTTTAAATGCTCAGCTTGACTATGAAGCCGAGCGTCAGAAGGAAGTAAAGGATTTATCGACCAAGGTTGACTCCGATGAGTACATAAGAAAAATCGCGACGGAAAAGCTCGGTCTTATTCCGAACAATGCAAAGATTTTCATAGACGTGTCGGGTGAACAGGATAACGTGCGGTAATAATAAGAAAGGTAATCAAGGATAGAATGGTAGAGTTAGGCAGTATAGTAGAGGGAAAGGTCACAAGCGTAATGCCGTTCGGGGCATTTATAGATTTACCCGGCAAACAGTCCGGACTGGTTCATATTTCGGAGCTGTCGTCAAGGTATGTTAAGGATATAAACGAGTACATCAAGAAGGGCGACGAGGTAAAAGTAAAGGTTATCAAGATAGACGATGACGGTAAAATCAGTCTTTCGATAAAGCAAGCCGAGAGCAAGAAGGAGAAAAGCAGCCGCGCCGGAAAAGAGCATCATGAGAAAAAGGAATTTGTGCGTCCGGCGGAGCTTGACTGGAGTACGTCGTCCGAGGGCATGTCCCTCGATGACATGCTGTCAAAATTCAAGCAGGACAGCGACGAGAAGATGCAGTCGCTAAGGCGCAGCAACGACTCCAAACGCAGCGGCGGATACAGCAGAAAGAGCAGCCATTCATATTGATAAAAACAAGCCGGGCGGAAAGTGTTTCCGCCTGTTTTCTTGTATAAAGGCACGTCGGACATGACACGGAGAAACATATGAGAGCATTGAAGGAAAACAAAAGAATATTCCCGCTCATAGGCGCAGTCATCGTGTTTGTGCTTGTTTTTTGCGTGCTTTATCTCGGCGACAACGTGGGACTCAGCGACAACGGCGACTTCCGCCGCGTGCTGCTCGTAAACAACCTCGAATACGAGAACGAAGACAACTACTATTACCTTTTCAAACGCGACTATAAAATGAAGATTGAGGGTGACAATTTCGGCGAAAAAATAGCGTATCTGTGCAGCGACAACAACGCCGAGGAAATATACTCGTCGCCGCAGTTTGTCATAATCAAAGCGTCCAAGATAATGAATTTTCTTATAAATACCGTTTTTCGGCGCGATGAAAGCCATTACGACATAGGCTGTCTTGCGTTTATATACACGCTTATGCTGTCGCTTGCGGCGTGGGGAATTTTTACGTTTTTTGCCGACTCAAAACGGCGAATACGGATAGCCGTATTTATAATTTTTATTGTTATGTTCTGCGACGCGGGCTACATACTGTATTTCAATTCATTCTACGGCGAACCGCTTCAATACGTGTCGCTTATGATGCTCGTCGCGCTCGGAATGTTAATATACAAACGACCTACAATCCCGAAGGTCGCCTGCTTTTTCGTATCGCTGTATTTTTTCGCGGGGTCGAAGCTCGCGAATGTGCCGTATGCCGTAATAGTGTCGTTCCTCGCTCTGTCGTTCGCCTTTTTGAGAAAGGGGAGAGGGTACAGGATAGGCGTTGCCGTATCGGTGCTTGCGGCGGCTGTCTGCATAGCCAATTTGTATGTCAGCATACCCGACTGGATGCACGACGACACCACATATCAGTCCGTATTTTTCGGCGCGCTCAAGGAAACGGAAACGCCCGAGCAGGACTTAAGAGAGCTTGGCATAGACGACAAGTACGCGCCGCTCATCAACACCCACGCGTATATGCAGGAGGACGAATATCCGATTGACATAAAAACGGACGAGTTCCGCGAGAATTTTTACGAGAAGGTAAACAAGCTTGACATAGTGTTCTTCTACATGCGCCACCCGATAAGATTTTTCGGGAAGGTCGCGTTCGCTATAGAAAACGCGTCGTGTCTGAGACCGTTAAACCTCGGCACGTCCGAAACGGTAATGATGGACAGCACAAACCGTTTCAGTTTGTGGAGCAATCTGCGAGTCGCAACCAAATTCCTGTACAATCCGCTGATAGTATTTTTGATGGCGCTGTTTTTAACTGCATACGTCGTGCTTGTAAACGTGTTTCTCGTTAAAGAAAAGCGCGAAACGAACGAAAAGCGTCTTTACATAATCATGGTAATGTATATACTTCTCGCGGGACTGTGGATAAATATGTGTCTGCCGATAATAGGCAACGGCGAGGCGGACATAATGAAACATATGTTCCTGTTTGAGAACTGTATGGACGTGCTGACCGCCGGAATAATACTCGGCATTGTGAGCATGCACCGCCGCAACGCGATTATCTCGGTTACGGCGATGGCGGCTGTGATTACGGCGCTGCAGATAAGCAGACCGAAGGAAACTCTGGAGTTCGGAACGTATAACGGAAAACCCGTTCAATGGGAAGTTATGTCAACCGACACTGACGGTACAAAAACGCTTGTCACAAGGCAATGCGTTGAGCAGCTGGCGTTTGACACGGACAGCAATATGTGGGAGACGAGCGACCTGCGCGAATGGCTCAACAGTGACTTTGTGAGGGAATTTACTCTCGATGAGTTGTCGCGCATAGTACCCGTGCAAAACGAAGTCATGCTGACGTATAATGACCGCTTTATGGCGGAAAGCGGCGACCACACGCACATATGGAGCGCGACGCGCGCCGCCGCCGCAGACCTGAGCGAAACGGCGTATAAATATACCGTTGACGACATGGTATATATCCCGACGCTCGACATGATGAGTACAATAGACGTGAACGGCTCGTACTGGGTTTTATGCCCGTACGGCTACAACGAGAAGATGCAGCGCTACATGAAAAACGACGGTTTTGTGCTTCACACAAATGTTGACAACGCAATGGGAGTGCGCGCCGTAATAAAGATAAGCCCGCCGATAAGCGAACAAGCGGAGTGAAAGGAGCAAGACGATGAAAAGTGAAAGAAACATGACAATGCTCGTGGATTTTTACGAGTTTACTATGATGAACGGTTTTTATGAGAAAGGCGAGAAGGACAAGATTGCTTACTTCGACATGTTTTTCAGACGCGTGCCGGACGACGGCGGTTTTGCGGTAATGGCGGGCGTGGAGCAACTTATAGAGTACATTAAGGAGATTGAATTTACCGATGCGGATATAGAGTATCTGCGCGGCAAGGGCATATTTTCCGAAGGCTTTTTGGAATATCTTCGCACGTTTAAATTCGAGTGTGACGTGTGGGCGATACCCGAGGGTACGCCGATCTTCCCGGGCGAGCCGTGCGTTACGGTGCGCGGACCCGCCATACAGGCGCAATTTGTGGAAACGATGATACTGCTCACAGTGAACCACCAGAGTCTTATCGCGACAAAGGCAAACAGAATTGTGCGCGCCGCACAGGGCAGAACCGTTATGGAATTTGGTTCGCGCAGAGCGCAGGGCTACACCGGCGCGGTGATAGGCGCGAGAGCGGCGTATATCGGCGGCGTGGACGGCACGGCATGTACCATGTCGGACGAGATCTACGGCATTAAGGCGCTCGGCACAATGGCGCACAGCTGGGTGCAGATGTTTGACAGCGAGTACGAGGCATTTAAGGCGTACGCCGAAACGTACCCGCACAGCTGCACGCTTCTTATCGACACATACAACGTCATAAAATCGGGCATACCGAACGCGATACGAGTATTCGACGAGGTTTTAAAGCCGCTTGGGGCGCGTCCCATAGGCGTGAGAATAGATTCGGGCGATATAACGTACCTGTCCAAAAAGTGCCGTGAAATGCTCGACGCTGCGGGCTATGAGGACTGTAAAATTGTCGCGTCGAACTCGCTCGACGAGTACATTATCCGCGATATGATGCTTCAGGGCGCGAAAATCGACAGCTTCGGCGTGGGCGAGCGTCTTATAACGTCGAAGTCCGAACCCGTATTCGGCGGAGTTTACAAGCTTGTAGCGGTCGAGGACGATGAGGGCAATATCATACCGAAAATAAAGATAAGCGAGAATGTGGCAAAAATCACCACGCCCGGCTTTAAGCAGGTACACCGCCTGTACTCGCGCAGGGACTCAAAGGCGATAGCCGACGTTATAACGCTTCACGGCGAAACAATAGACAACGAAAAGCCGATAAACATATTCGACCCCGAACACACATGGAAGAAGAAAACCGTCACCGATTTTTATTCGCGCGAGCTTTTAAAGCCGATATTTGTAAAAGGCGAGTGCGTGTACGAAAGCCCGAGTATCGACGTGCTGCGCGAATACTGCAAAATGGAGGTTGACGGCTTGTGGGACGAGGTAAAGCGCTTTGAAAATCCGCACACATACTACGTTGACTTGTCGGATAAGCTGTGGAACATGAAGCATACCATGCTCGAGGAATACCAAAATTAAGAAACAGAGGTTAAAATGGAAACGAAATTATTTACCGCAAGCGACGATGACATTGCTCTTGCGGGTGAAATCATAAAAAACGGCGGACTTGTTGCGTTCCCGACAGAAACGGTGTACGGACTGGGCGCGTCGGCGTTTAACCCGGATGCTGCGCGTAAAATTTACGCCGCGAAGGGCAGACCGTCCGATAATCCGCTTATAGTGCATATATGCGACAAGGCTCAGCTCAGCGAGATAGCGGAGAGTATCACGCCCGACGCGCAGAGCGTCATAGACGCGTTCATGCCCGGACCGATTACGATAATACTCAAAAAAAATCTCCTTATACCAGACGCGGTAACGGCGGGACTTAAAACAGTTGCCGTGCGTTATCCGTCAAACGAAACGGCCTGCCGCCTGATACGCGCCGCAGGAGTACCGATAGCCGCGCCGAGCGCGAATTTGTCGGGCAAGCCCAGTCCCACTGACGTGTCGCACGTGATTGAGGACATGACGGGCAGAATTGACGCGATCATAGACGGCGGAAGGTGCGATGTGGGCGTTGAGTCAACAATAGTTGATTTTACCGATGAACCCCCCGTGATACTCCGTCCGGGCGGCGTTACTTACGATGATTTGAAAAAAGTTGTCCCGACGATTAAGATAGATAAAAACATTCTGCGCTCGATCGGTGCGGACGAAGTACCGAAGTCACCGGGCATGAAATACAAGCACTACGCTCCGAACGCCGAGGTGACCGTTATCGAGGGCGAGAAGGAAAACGTACAGAGGAAAATAAAAGAGCTTTTAAGCGATAATGAAGGCAAAATCGCGGGCGTACTCGCCATGTACGGCGCGGACTACGACAACGCCGTGATTTTGTCGGCGGGGGAGAGCAACAAAGAGTACGCGAAGAACCTCTTTTCCGCGCTCCGCGAGTTTGACCGCCTGGGCGTTGAAAAGGTGTACGCGGAGTTTTGCGAAAAGGACGGCTACGGTCTCGCCGTCAAAAACCGCTTGTACAAAGCCGCTGCGCAGAGGGTGATACACGTATGAAAACGAAAGTGTACATCGCCGACACATGTGTACTCCGCGACGGCGCGGCGTTCGACAGCTGCCTTGCGCGCGTGAGCGGCGAACGCTTAAACAAGATAAATCGGTGCGCGAAGCATGACGATAAAATACGGTCGCTCGCGGCGGGACTGCTGCTCGAAAAAGCGCTTGACAACATCGGTATAAGCGAGCGTGAAATACGTATAGGAGACAATGGCAAACCGTATCTCGCAAACGGCGCAATTTTCTTTAATCTGTCTCACTCCGGCGAGCGTGTAATGTGCGCCGTATCGGACATGGAGGTCGGCTGCGATGTTCAAAAAATCGGGATTGCAAGCCTCAAAATTGCGGACAGGTTTTTCAGTGCTTCCGAACGTCAACTGCTTAACTCTATAGAGGATGAAAGCGCAAAAATCAATATGTTTTACCGCCTGTGGACGCTTAAGGAAAGCTATATAAAGGCTGTCGGCACAGGCTTAAAAACCACGCTCAAAAGCTTCTCCGTAACGGCACAGGAAAACGTGAACGGATATTATTTTAAGGAATATTATATAAATGACGAATACGCGTATGCCGTATGCGGACAATCATCGAATATTGACAATTTGGCTGTGCGGGTAACACTTATGTAATATTAACAAAAATATTTACCAAATATTGTTAATAATTTATAAATAATTGCACCAAAAATTGTTGACATAATACAAACTTTAGTATATAATTATTATCAGGTAATAATATTCATCTTCGTTAAAGAAAAGGAGTGTAAAATGAAAAAGAGTAAAATTATTTCGTGGCTGCTGGCTGCGTCTATGCTGGCAGTAACCGCAGTACCGGCATTCGCGGCGGCTCCATCGGCGTATGACGGTCAGCCGTACGAGAGCGTAGGCTATACGTCGGACGACCCGGACGGCGAGATTAACCTTGCGGTAATCGCTAACGGCAAGGTTGACATTGTGGGCGACGCAATGTACATTAAGGGCAGCGTGTACTCAAACGACACAATTTATGTCGGCAACGGCGCGGGCAACAAGGTTGACGGTCTGTTCATTTCCGGTGTAAAGGGTATGTGGGATTACAAGACGCCCGGAGACGGCGCTACGGAGGATCAGTATCGTTACGGCTATATCCACGTTGATGACGATCATCAGATGACAACGAACGCGTACAGCACAACGCTCGATTACGAGGGTGCAATTCTCGATACGGAGACGAGCTTCGACTACGCTTACACACCGTACGAAATTCCCGAGATTGCAAACACCGTTGATAATCAGGTTGCAAACCAGTACTATCCCGGTGCTGTAACGATTGACAAGGACACACACTTCGGAACTCTTGAAATTCAGGGAAAGGGTCTTATTATTGATACAACAAACGGAGATGTCAATGTAGTTGTTGACACCTTGAATTTCAGAGCTGGTGACGCTGAAATCCTTGTAAAGGGTGAAAACAAGGTAAATTTCTATGTGGTTGATTCAAACACCTTCGATAACTTCAATTTGTCATTCCATGCGGAGGATATAGATGTATGGAATCTTGAAGGCGCATATGCCGGTTTCTACAACTACAAGGAGCCGCCTTCATGGCAGCCCGTCAATCCTGTTGAGACATATTTTGAAGGTCTCGGCAATCCCGACCAGATAAATCTTTATCTCGGCGAGGCAGGCGACAGCATCGTATTAAATGGCGGCAGAGTTGCTATGAATCTCTACTCAAATGCTGATTCGTTTAAGATAGGGGGTAGTGCGAGAGTAAAGGGTGTGCTTACAACTGGCGCGGCAAACGTAATAATGGACGGCGAAGGCACATATTTTGAAGGTCAGATCGTTGCTCCGAACGCTGAAACTTTAGTTTCGGGTTCTGCTACGGTTCTCGGACAGGTAATCACAGATACTCTTACAAACAACGGCGCGGGTCAGATTGTTTACAAGGCTGACACGGCTGCAACAAAGACAGCCACGCCTGAACCTGTCGCTACACCTGAGCCGACAGAGGAACCCACACCCGAACCGACAGAAGAGCCGACTCCCGAACCTACTCTTCCCCCGCTTCCGTCGGGCAGTGAGATAGATATTTCCGGCGGTGGTTACGCTTACATCTTCGGTTATGAGCCGGATAAAATCCAGATGATATGGGTTGACGATGAAGAAGGCGGTCACACAGACTGGGATATCGAAGTAAGAATGGCTCCGACAGACGCTGTTACAAGAGAGCAGGTTGCGGCTATGATTATGAGAATGATTGATCAGAGCTACGACACAAAGAATGCAAATTATGCGGTTACGCCGAATATGGCGCAGCACGCCGGTACATGGTATGAGAGAGGTCTCGCGTATCTCGCAAGCAAGGGTACATTCGACGGCATTGAGTCTGTTGACGTAGGTCCCGTTACGAGAGGCGAAGTTGCGAAGCTTGTTGCGTTCGGTCTTAACCTTACGGACACAACCGAGACAACATTCACCGACATCGAAAACAGCCCCTACAAGCAGTATATCGAGATTATGAACGCTTACGGCTACATGAACGGTGACAGCGATACAGAGTTCGCTCCCGACAGAATTATGAACAGAGCTGAATTCTGCTCGATGTTCAACAATATCATCGGCAGAACTGACATGGGTCTTGAGGCTCAGGACGGTTCGATTGTTACACCGGATACCTACTATCTTGTAGACCTTCCGGATGACGCATGGTACACAGACATCATGCTTAAGGCTACAAGCGCATATGATGAGTATGGTTATGTAGACGTAGACACGAGACTTTCGAACATCAGAAATATACTTGACCACTATGATTCGCAGAACATTGCGTAATTAAAACAAGTATATAATTTAAAACCGCCGACATTTTGTCGGCGGTTTTTATGTTCTTTTGTCCAATTCTGTATACTTGTATCGAATGAATGCTTGACATATTTAACTTATTATGATATATTATTTTTGATGAGGGTATCATCAGTGTTCGCCGCAGGCAATAGGAGCCTGCTTGAAAGAGGCTGATGTATATCTTCTTTTTTTACACAAAAACGGCGGCTCATTCAGCCGCCGTTTTACATTCATATTAATCTCTTAGCCCTGAATATCTTTGTCAATCGCTTCAGCCGCAGCCTTACCCGCACCCATCGCGAGTATAACCGTAGCCGCGCCCGTTACGACGTCGCCGCCAGCGTTTACATGGTCGCGCGACGTTTTGCCGGTCGCTTCGTCCGCTATAATGCAGCCTTTGCGGTTTGTTTCAAGACCTTTTGTTGTCTTTCTTATAAGCGGGTTCGGCGTCTGACCGATTGCCACGATAACAGTATCAATATCGAGTATCTCCTCGCTGCCCTCAACGGGTACGGGTCTGCGTCTGCCGCTGTCGTCAGGTTCGCCAAGCTCCATATGTATGACCTCAATATTCGTTACCCAGCCGTCCTCATTGCCGATAAATCTTGTCGGGTTCTGAAGCAGCTTAAATACAATACCTTCTTCCTCGGCATGGTGAACCTCCTCGGCTCTCGCGGGAAGCTCCTCCTTGCCGCGTCTGTATACAATATAAACGTTCTCCGCGCCGAGACGCTTCGCGCTTCTCGCAGCGTCCATGGCGACGTTGCCGCCGCCGAGTACCGCAACATTTTTGCCGACGTACACAGGCGTGTCGTATTCGGGGAACTTGTACCCCTTCATAAGATTTATTCTCGTAAGGAACTCGTTCGCGCTGTACACGCCGTTGAGACTTTCACCCTCAATACCCATGAAAGAGGGGAGACCCGCGCCGCTGCCGATATAAACGGCGTCGTAACCCATCTCGTCAAACAGCTCGTCTATCATTATCGTCTTGCCGATAATAACGTTCGTCTGAATATCAACGCCCATGGCGCGCAGATTGTCGATTTCCTTCTGCACAATATCCTTCGGCAGTCTGAACTCCGGTATTCCGTACATAAGCACGCCGCCCGCGGTGTGGAACGCCTCGAAAACCGTTACCTTATAGCCGCGCTTCGCGAGGTCGCCGGCAGCCGTAAGTCCCGAGGGGCCGCTTCCGACAACTGCAACCTTTTTACCGTTCGGCTCCGGCACTTCTATTTTATCTTCCACATGCTGCATATGCCAGTCAGCCGCGAAACGCTCAAGTCTGCCGATACCGACACTTTCCTGTTTGATACCGCGTACGCACTTCGCCTCGCACTGCTTCTCCTGCGGACACACTCTGCCGCATACGGCGGGGAGAGCGTTCGTTTCCTTAATCTTCCGGTACGCGCCCTCAAAATCACCCTCGGCTATACGCTCGATAAATTCGGGTATTTTGACGCTTACGGGGCAGCCCTGCATACACGGTCTGTTTTTGCAGTTAAGGCATCTCTTTGCCTCGTCTATTGCCATTTCTTCGGTGTAACCCGTGGTTACTTCGAGGAAGTTTTTGTTTCTCTCATTGGGACATTGCTCCGGCATCGGATTTTTGTCCGGTCTCATATTAGGCATAGTCTCAATCCTCCTTATTTGTTCTGCCGATACGGCAATGACCCTCGGCACACGACCTTTTCTCATAGTCCGCGAACATTCTTCCGCGCTTCATCGCGCTGTCCCAGTCAACCTTGTGACCGTCGAAGTCGGGGCCGTCAACGCACGCAAACTTTGTCTCGCCGCCGACGATAACGCGACAGCCGCCGCACATTCCTGTGCCGTCTATCATTACGGGGTTCATCGAAACCATAGTAGGTATGCCGTAGGGCTCTGTCACCTTGCATACGAATTTCATCATAACGAGCGGACCTATCGCGATTACCTCATCAAATTTTTCACCCGCGTCAATCTCCTTTTGAAGCATATCGGTGACAAAACCCTTGTTGCCGTTCGAACCGTCGTCGGTCGCGATAATGAGCTTGTCGGCAACTTCCTTAAGCTCATCCTCAAGAATTATAAGCTCCTTGTTTCTAAAGCCGGTGATAACCGTGACGTTCGCGCCGAGCTTGTGGAGCTTCTTAGCCTGCGGATACGCGATAGCCGTACCGAGACCGCCGCCTATTACGGCAACCTTCTTCTTACCCTCGAGCGGAGTGGGGGTGCCGAGTGGGCCGGCAAAGTCGAGCAAGTATTCGCCAGCCTCAACCTTCGATAAATCCTGCGTCGTTTTTCCGACAATCTGAACGATTATCGTAACGGTACCCTTCTCGCGGTCATAGTCGTTGATTGTGAACGGCACTCTTTCGCCATACTCGTCAATTCTTAAAATGATGAACTGACCCGGCTCTGCCTTTTTCGCAATTAAAGGCGCCTCAACCTCCATAAGGAAGATTGTCGGATTTAAAACCTCTTTTCTTACTACCTTGTAAGCCATTTATTTCACCTCTGTAAAAATAATTCACGTTTTTTCGCTTCACCTTTTATGATAACATATTATCACGTTTTTTTCAATGCTTTTTGACTTACTTTTTTTATAAATTCTTCCATATCCGTCGGAATTTTGCTTGTAAATTCAATCACATTTCCGGTTACGGGGTGCGTAAAGCGTATATAACTTGAATGAAGCATCTGACGGGGAACAAGAGCCTTGTTTTCCTCGCCGTACAGCCAGTCACCCGCGAGCGGATGACCTATGTGCGCCATGTGTACGCGTATCTGGTGCGTGCGCCCCGTTTCAAGCGACATTTCAAGCACGGTGTAATCGCCGAGCCTGTCAATAACCCTGTAATGCGTCACAGCCTCGTGACCCGCCGCGCTCACGCACCGCTCTATCGCGCTGCCTTCCTTGCGCGCGATCGGCGCGTTCACCGTACCGTCCTCCGCAATATCGCCGCACACGACGCATATATATTTTCTTTGAAGCTCGCCCTCGGAAATTTCATCGGCGAGCCGCGCATGCGCGTAGCTGTTTTTCGCGACTGCCATAAGCCCCGACGTGTCTTTGTCGAGACGGTTCACCGCGCGGAAAAGATGCTCCTCACCGCGCGATAGGTAGTGGTACATAACCGCGTTCGCGAGCGAGTTTTCGTAGTTTCCGACCGATATGTGCGTCGGCATTGCGGGCGGCTTGTTCACAATTAAAACGTCCTCGTCCTCGTACACAATATCAATCGGTATGTTTACGGGCGTAATATTCTCTGACGCTTTATCGCGCATCGTTACCGTCACCACGTCGTCCGACTTTACCGTGTCAACCGTTCTTATATGACTTCCGTTCAGCTTAAGACCATCGGGCGCGAGCCTAAGCTCCTTTATGAGTGACGTTGACATTTTAAAGTGATGCCGCAGCACAGTCATAACCGTTTCACCGTCAAACTGCGGTTCGACGGCGTATTCAAGCACGCGTTCCATCAGTTGTTAAAGCCCTGCAAAAGCTTTGTTGCGTACGCGCCGTCAACCTGCTCCCAGTCGAAGCTGTACGGCTTAACGCCCGACTCGCGCAGACTTGTATCGACCGTTTTATACGTTGCAATCGGCACGCGCGAGGTATACGTCTGATTTTCTCTCGCGTCGTAGATCATAAACTCTATCTCGTCGCCGTCGCGCTTGCCGAAGCGGCACACCCTGTCAACGCTCTTGTCAATATCCTGCGATAAAATCATCAGCTTTATCATTTCTACCGTCTTGTCGTTCATGCCGTTGTCGAAAATCAATATCTTTTCCAAAAGCTCGTTGTAATCGGTCACAAACCGCAGATTGTAGCCTTCGAGCTTACTAAGCTCACCCGACTCTTTCGAGGTTTTCCTGATATTGTCGAAAAGCTGTGACTTTAATATCGGATCATTACACGGCGAGAACGAAACCATAAGCTGCTTTTCCTCGTCGTGGTAAAGCATCGGCGTCGGCATAAGCGCCGCGTGACCGCATGACGGACAGCGGAACATATTAACCTGACCGTGCAGCAAATCCTGCTTTAAATCCGCGCTGTCGCTCACCGTGACGGAGTTCCATACGGTCACGTCCGTCATTTGTCCGCACTTCGGACAGCGCACGTTTTGCTTTGAATTAAGACTCATTTACTATCAGCCTTTCTTATCATATTATCGGCGGCGACGATTATACCGAGCTTCGCGCTCTCGTACGTCAGACCGCCCTGCATGTACGCGATGTACGGCGGCTTAATGGGACCGTCGGCGCTAAGCTCTATCGACGCGCCCTGTGTGAACGCGCCCGCTGCCATTATAACCTTGTCGCTGTAACCCGGCATATCCCACGGCTCGGGCGTTACAAAGCTGTCAACCGGCGCACCCTTCTGTATGCCTTGACAGAACCTGATTAAATCGTCCTCGTTGCCGAACTTCACGGCTTGTATAATATCGTGGCGCACCTCGTTAGGCTTCGGACTTACCTCATAGCCGAGCTTTTCAAATACCGCGCTGCACAGCACAGCCGCCTTCATAGCCTGCGCCACCGTATGCGGCGCCATAAAAAGCCCCTGAAAAAGCTGACGGTTAAAGCCGAGCGACGCGCCCGCCTCCTTACCGATACCGACCGACGTAAGACGGTAGGCGCAAAGCTCCACATACCGCTTTTTACCGGCGATGTAGCCGCCCGTAGGCGCAAGACCGCCGCCGGGGTTTTTAATGAGCGAGCCGGCAACAAGATCCGCGCCGTAATGCGTCGGCTCCTCCGTGTCGGCAAACTCGCCGTAGCAGTTGTCCACAATACAAATCGTGTCGGGGGAGATACCCTTTATAAATGAGATAATCTCTCCTATTTCAGCCGCGCTGTACGTCGATCTGTCGCCGTAACCCTTGCTGCGCTGTATCGTTACGGCTTTGATCGGCTTTGACGTAAGAACCTTTTTTATCTTTTCAAAGTCGGGCGTGCCGTCACTTAAAAAGTCGGCTTCAATATAATCCACGCCGAAATCGCACAGCGAGCCGTCGCCCGTTTTGCCGCCGATACCGATTACCTCGGTAAGAGTGTCATACGGTCTGCCCGTGACGGCAAACAGCGTATCGCCCGGACGCAGCACGGCGAAAAGAGTCGTTGAAATGGTGTGCGTGCCGGAAATGAAATTATGGCGCACAAGCGCGTTCTCCGCGCCGAATATATCGGCGTACACCTTATCGAGCGTGTCGCGCCCTATATCGTCGTAGCCGTAACCCGTTGTCGGCATAAAATGCGTGTCCGACACGCGGTTATCGGCAAACGCCTTCATAACGCGCAGCTGGTTTATTTCCGCAATCTCGTCTATCCGCGCAAAACTCTCGCGAACCTCGCGCTCCGCCTCGTCCACAACACTAAGTGTTTTCTCCGATATGCCGAAGCTGTCTTTTATATACGTGTTTTTATCCATAACCAAAATCCTTTCGGTATCTTATTAACCCAATAAGTATACCATTTATACCGCGCCGCGTCAAGAAAAAAGAACGCCGCTTTTTGCGGCGTTCCTTGCGTAACACATTATATGCTCTTAATAATCTTGAGCCACTTCTCATACGCTGCGTCCCATGCCTCACTGTCCTGCGGCTCGTAGGTAGCAATGTCGAAGGAGTTTCTTACGACCTTGCGCCCCTCGTTTATGTCCTTAATCGCGCCCATAGCCATAGCCTGCACGATTACGTTGCCGATACTCGTCGCTTCAACGGGCCCGGTGCTTACCGTTCTCTTTGTGGCGTTCGCGGTGAACTGGCAAATCATCTTGTCCTTAATTCCGCCGCCCACGATGTTTACGACATTGTACTTGTTGCCCGTAACGGCTTCCATACCCTCAACCGTCTGGCGGTACTTAAACGCGAGGCTCTGCGCGATACATCTTACAACATCGCCCTTTGTTTCGGGTACCTTCTGACCGGTCTTTGCGCAGTAATCCTTAATGCGCTGCGGCATGTTGCCCGGCGTCTGGAACGCGGGGTAGTCGGGGTCTATGAGGCTCGCAAACGGCTCGGCGGCATTTGCCTGTCTTTCAAGCTCGTCGAAGCTCAAAAGCTCGCCCTCTCTGTCCCACTGACGGCGGCTCTCCTGAATGAGCCACAGTCCCATGATATTTTTAAGGAAGCGTATTGTCTTGCTTACGCCGCCCTCGTTTGTGAAGTTGTACTCAAACGCACCGTCCGACGTGTTGGGTTTGTCAAGCTCCACGCCCATAAGTGACCACGTGCCTGACGAAATGTATATAAAGTCCTTCTGATCCACAACCGGCACAGACGCTACAGCGCTGCCCGTATCGTGCGACGCGACCGCCACGACGGGAACCTCCGCGATACCGAGTTCCTCCGCAAGCTCCTTTTTAACCGTTCCGACGATCTCACCGGGGAATATAACCTCGGTCAGAATATCGGTCGGTATACCCATTTTTTCGAGCATATCGTACGACCACTCATACTTTTCACTGTTATAGAACTGCGTCGTGGACGCGTTTGTGTACTCCGTCTTTTTAACGCCCGTGAGGAAGAAGTTAAAGAGGTCGGGCATCATAAGCATTGTTTTTGCGTTTTTGAGCGACGTGCTGCCGGAGAGCTTTTCGGAAAGGAGCTGATAGAGCGTGTTGAACCAGTTAAACGCTATACCCGTTTCCTTAAAGATTTTCTCCTTCGGAACGAGCTTAAACGCCTCGTCGTACATACCCTCGGTGCGCGTGTCGCGGTAATGGTAGGGATTGCCCAAAAGCTTGTCATGCTCGTCCAAAAGACCGTAGTCGACCGCCCAAGTGTCGATACCGATACAGTCTATATCGCGGTCGCCGGAGTTCGCACACTTTAATATGCCCTGCTTGATCTCAAAAAACAGTCTCAAAACGTCCCAGTGCAAATCGCCGTTGATATTTACCGGGTCGTTTGAGAAACGGTGCTTTTCCTCCAGTGTGATTTTCTCACCGTCAAACTTCGCCAGCATGGCTCTTCCCGAGGATGCGCCGAAGTCAAACGCCAGAAATTTGTATGTCTTGCCCATAATACACTCCTCTTTTCTTTTAAATATGTTCAATAAATTAATTGTATCATAGCATGGTAAAATTGTCAATATTATACAATAAGAAATATACATCAATTAAATTTTAAACATCTTGATTTTTTAAAAATTATATGGTAAAATATATCTAATATTGAACAATAAGGAAAGGAGGAGCATGAATGGCTGCGGCAAAAAAGAAAAAGCTGTTGATGTACAAAGGGAAGCCGCTTATAAGATGCGGCGACAGAATATATTACGGAAACCTTGAGGATAAGTGTATTCTCGCGCTCGATATTGTGGAAAGTAAAGACCGCAATGGCGCGAAGGAAACTACAAAGGTAAAGGTTCAGGTCATGGACAACACAGGCGAGTTCGGAAAGGGTCAGATATACAGAAAAGGCGAGAGAGAAAATTTATATATGGCGCTTGACATAGGCGAGTGGTGGCTTAAGGACGCGCTTAATATGATAGGCTGATTAAATCCGACAGTAATACCCGATGCGCACGCGTCGGGTATTTGTTATAATAAGCGCGGCGGAAAAAAATTCGACCAAAACGGCAATGACTGTGCTATCATACATTTCAAATCAAAAATATATTTATGAAGGAGCGGATGCGTTATGTTTTTATCGAAAATCTCAGACTTTTTTAAAAATCGCCAAGCGGGCGAATTGCCGCGGCAGACAGATGACGCCGGTAAAAAAATCTACTATCCGTTCAGTATATGGTATGTGGAGCGAGGCATACCGGTACTGTTCATAAACGAAAAAACAGGCGCGTCGAAAACGATAGTTGACGAGCACGGTAAAATACTGAATTTCCCCGGGATAGAGGACAGCGGAAAGGTTCGTCAAATCGTTGACGACCCGAATTGTTTAAAGCCGTATACCCGATACGGAGGCAGCTTTGAAAGGCGCGGTGAAGAATATATAATGCTCTGGACGGTTCAGCCGGACGGGCGCTACTGGGAGGACGAGGACGGCTTCGGCGGCACGAGCGACGAGGAAGTAATGATGTATGCGCTGATAGACAAAAAAGGCAGATTCAAAACACCGTTCCGTCTATACAAAGTAGGAAGGACGCGTTACGAAATTTCGGCTTGAAAAAGCGATATATAAAACATTTAAAGAAAAGAGGCGGAAAAAATGAAAAAAACATTTAAAATATTAACGGCTGCGGCTTTGGCTATCACAGCTTCGTTTACCACTGCCGCGATGGCGGCGGACAACATATCTATATTAATCGACGGCGTTATACTGTCTGCGCGCGACGCGAACGGAAACAGGGTATATCCGATCGAGCGCGGCGGCACTACATATCTCCCTGTAAGAGCCATCGGAACGGCGTTCGGACGCAGCGTTGATTGGGACGGAAACACGAGAACTGTGTACATCGGCGGTGGCAACCGCGCGACGGTGTCTCCGTCGGACGAAATACAAATATATATTGACGGAAACAAAATAGACCCACGCGACGCGAACGGCGCGAGCGTTCCGCCGTTTATTGAGGACGGCACCACCTATATGCCTGTACGGGCAATCGCGCAGGCGTTCGGCAAAAGCGTCTCGTGGAACGGAGAGGATCAGCAGGTAGTCTTAGTATCGCCGGGATATGAGTATCCATGGGCGAAAGCGCAGGGTGACGACAAATTCACGCTTATTTTTACGGGCGGCTGGGACAAGGTACACCCGGCACACAAGGAATGGCTCGAATATCAGTTTAAGCACGTCTTTCCGAAGCTTATGGCAAGATGGGGAACGACCGGACGCGAAGCCAAAACCGTCGCGGTAAAATTGTCGGATAACCTGACAAAAGCCTCGCGCATTGCCGAAACGCTCGGACCGCAGATAAGTGTATCGCCGACATGGGTAATAGACAAAACCCCGTCGGACTATCAGTATTTTTCCCACGAGCTTGTGCATGTCGTTCAGAACAGCCCGAATTTTAAGTCGCATTGGTGGAAGGAAAATATGGCGGAATACGGCTGCTTCCGGTATTTCCACTCCGTTATTGACGGGGAGGAGATAGTATACGATAAAAACGACCCCGAAGTGCGCGACTGGAACTGGGAGCCGTACGGCAAATGCGAATGGTTTTTCGCGTACATGGACTCAAAATATCCGACGCGGAAAACGGCGAACGGCATAGAGCCGGGACTTATCGACTCAATCAATCTCGGCATTAAAAACGGCGTTATAACGGACGACGGAATCAAAGACCTTGACGGAAACCTTATCCATGACAACGACGCGTTTAACGCGGTGGTAAAGTCTGTAACGGGTTTTGACAATATGGAGCTTTTAAGACAGCAGTACGTTCGCGACCTTGACTCCGGCGCGTGGAGCTTTAACGGCTTTGACGGCTACGAGGATAATTTCCCCACGGACGGAGTGAAGGCGGATGTTACGATCGTCAACGCGTACAGCGGCGATTGTCTGCCGCTTAAGCCGGGTAATTATCAAAACTCGCTTTTCGAGGATTTTGATATGAGCAATGAATTGGCTGTACAGTACATGGGCGAAAGGACCGTATCGGCATACAAGCTGGTGGACGGAGACACTGAAAGCCCGTCTCTTTGGAATGAAAATTCATCGCTTGAGATGGACTTGGGCGCGAAAAAGACGTTCAGCTCCTATGCACTTATAAACGGTGACACTAACGATGTTGATGACTCGTGGCGCGGAATGGCTGCCCGCGAATGGAAGCTGTATGTGTCGGACGACGGTCAAAACTGGACTGAGGCGGATCACAGAACAGACGTAATACGCGGCGCTTCAACGTACGATATAGGAAATACATCGGCGCGGTACGTAAAGCTTGAGGTGCTTAAAACTGAACAGGAAACGGCGGCGCTGTATGAGCTTATGCTTATTAAGTAATGCAAAATGCTCATGAAGTTATAATGAGGAGAACAAAACAACGATTAAGGACATCAAGAATAATTTGCTCAAATTAAGAGCCGATTTACCGACATGAATACCGTTTTTGTGCTTCTTTTACCTATGAACTTATATTTTAAGGGTTTATCACCCATAGAGGCATACAGCAGTCTTTTCAGTTTGTCGATATTTTCCGCAATGAAATTCAGTGCTTCATTTGTATTTGTATTTTGTTTTGTACTCATTGTGGTTACTCCTTTTCTTGAAATTAAAAAAGGCATATGGACAGTTAATTGTCTATATGCCATATTTTTTGATTATTTTGCCTTTTTAGCTGCATTTCTTGCATTTTCAGCTATTCGATATCCGTCTCTTGCAAGTTTGTACCGAAACCCCTCATCGGGATTGTTTTTTGCTTTTGCCCATTCCTTATCTGCTTTTTTCTTCCATGTTTCAGCTACTTTTAAATATGTTTCTTTTGATTTAGCCATTTGAATGTCCTCCTACTTATTTGTTACCTCGGTATTATCCTTGTCACCCGACGCAACAACGGAAACGACCTCGACATTGCGGTATGTCTCTAAGGACAGCTTGTCCAAAGCCTTTCTGACTTCCGTCTGGACGATGCTGACGATATATGAATTAAACGCGTCAAGTATCTTTTCATCTATCTGCTGCACTAAAAAATCACCTCATTTATGTTTTCTAAAGTAAGGGACAAACCGCTTGTAGGGGTAAAGCCAACATTCACATCGCCAAACTGCTCGGCTGCACCGAAGATGGTGGATATTGTTCCCTCTAAATCAGCGGCTTCCTGTTCCCAACTCTCAAGAGCATCCCTTTGTTTCTCGATTTCCTCATCTGTCCACTCAATAACAGGTCTATCAAAGTGGTTGATGTTACCCGAAGCAATATCGGTGATTATAGTGGCGTCTTTGGATTGTGGGTACGTTGTCAAGATCCTGAAGAATCTGCCCAACTCGCCCGTCAAATTGCTAATTTACCAGAACGAACGGATAACATACCCGTATCCGAGAATAAATAGGAGAAACGATCATGTTACAAGATAAAAAAGATGAGATAGATAGATTAGCAGAGAAGATAAAAAGTGAAGAACTCCCTATGTGGGAATCTTTTCAACGCATGTTGAATGAACTCCGTTGGCAAGTCGAATTTAGAGACTGTCGCCATTTAAGCGAAGGAATGCGGATAATTGTAAATAGAGACATAGATAAAATAGCGTTCTTTCTTGAAGGGTGGATATATGGATTAAAAATGTGTGACAAAATTACATCTAATGAATTTCAGAAATGTTGCGAAAATCTGATGAGCGCAAGAAATAAATAAAAGAACTATTTGTTACACATTTACAACTGAATATAGACTTTGCACTTGCATATTAGACGTGTCTGTGGTATAATATATACATAAAAAACAACGAGGAGCGTGATAATATGTCTAACAGAGAAAGGGCAATAGATATAATCAACGCATTGCCGGAATACAAGATGCCATATATCGTAATGCTGCTACAAGGAATGCAATTTGATGACGACATTGAGGATGATATATTCTGCGAGTCGCTGTATCAGAGATATTTGGATGACCCTGATCCGTCAAAGGATGAAGAGTATTCGCTTGACGAATGCAAAAAGGAATGGGGTATTGCCTGATGTATCATATCGTTTTAAAGAAGCGGGCTAAGAATTATAACAATGTATGGAAACGCAGAGCGCATCACCCTGCAAATAAGCATAAACTCATGCAATTTTCAAGATTATTGTTAGGGTCAAAACGCAAGGAGATGCATGGAAACTTACCTAAATGAAAGCCCGTTAGGGTCAAAATTAGGGTCAAAAAAATAAATCAGTCGATCTTCATCAATATTTCTGTATTTTAAGATGTGTTTATATGAGTTTGCTATACAATGGTGCATTGATATAACCATATCTATGAACGTAAAAAAAATAGGGCAGGGGACACTAAAATCCCTTGCCCTGTTCTATTACATACCTATTCGAGAAAACACAAATCCAAGCACAGCGCCTATAGCCGCAGTGAT
>CANQQS010000012.1 GCA_947626045.1 uncultured Clostridia bacterium
CTTGAATATCCGCTGCTTGTGCGTCCGTCGTACGTGCTCGGCGGTCAGGGTATGGAAATCACGAGAAACGAGATCGACCTCGTGCGCTACCTCACCGACGCGTTTGAAAAGGACAAGAAAAACCCCGTGCTTATTGACAGATACCTCGGCGGCAGAGAACTTGAAGTTGACGCGATATGCGACGGTACGGACGTACTTATTCCCGGTATAATGGAACATCTGGAGCGCGCAGGTATTCACAGCGGCGACTCAATATCCATATATCCGCCGCAGAACGTGCCGCAGAATATTATAGACAAGATCGTTGACGTTACGTATCGTATAGCGCTGGAGCTTAAGGTAATCGGTATGATCAACATTCAGTTCATAGAATTTAGGGGCGAGCTGTACATCATCGAGGTAAATCCGCGTTCGAGCCGTACCGTGCCGTATATTACGAAGGTTACGAACGTGCCTGTAATCGACATTGCGACGAACATAATGCTCGGAAAGACGCTTAAGGAAATGGGTTACTCGACGGGTATCGCTCCGAAAACGAATACGGTAGCGATAAAAGTACCGGTATTCTCCACGGAAAAGCTGCCGCGCGTTGAGGTAAGCCTTGGCCCCGAAATGCGCTCTACCGGCGAGGTTCTCGGCGTGGGACGTGACTTCCACGAGGCAATGTACAAGGGCTTTGTCGCCGCCGGTACGAATATACCGAAGGTCGGCTCGACAATTCTCGTGACGGTGCGCGACCTCGATAAGGAGGACTTCCTCCCCATCGCCGCGCAGTTCCACAGGCTCGGCTGTAAGTTTGTCGCGACCGCCGGTACCGCGAAGCTGCTCGAAGAAAACAATATTCCCGTGCAGGTCGCGAAGAAGATAAGCGAGGGCGTGCCGAATGTGCTTGACGTTATAAGAAGCGGTATGATCGACCTCATAATCGACATACCGAAAAAGGGCGGCAACGCGAACAGCGACGGCTTTAAGATACGCCGTACCGCAATAGAGTGTTCCGTTTCTATCATGACGAGCCTTGACACAGTCAAGGCTATGGTGGACGTTATGAGCCACCAGTATACGCCGGAAACGGTAGACGTTATTTCTCTTTCGGATATAAAATAAAACAAGACGAAAAACGCCTTCATCACATGATGAAGGCGTTTTTTGTTATTCCAGAATTGACAAATCGTCCGACTCACACAGGCTGCTTAGGCCGTAGAGCGCAAGGATTTCGTCGTAGCCGTTTTCCGAGACGAGAGTTGACACGCTATCGAGGTAATACCTCAAATCAACCGTGTCGATGCGCGAGCAGTTTTCAGCCATAAACGGCGCGAAACAGTGCGCGTAGCTGTCCTTTATGAGCAGCACCCTTTTGCCGCTCGGATTTTCGTTGTTCACTATGCTTTCAAAGCCGTGGTTGCCGTCGAGGTATACGCTGTACTTGTCGCTTTCCGCGAGGTGTTCACGGAAAAACATGCCGTTCCTCTCCTCCCCGCCGTCAATCGCGACCGTTACGTTTGACGGGTACTCCCACGTTTCCAGAATATCAGGCTTTGTGAGCCACAGCGCGGATTTTGAGTAGGACGTGCCGTAAAAGCCGTCGGTTTTCGTGACGGTGTAGTCTACTCTGTCACGCGGCTCGATACCCTCGCTTTGCGCCCACAGGCGATACGCTGTGTATGCTCCCTCGCTTGTCCAGTGGTGGTCTGTTTTGTAGTAAAGCTGTGCGTCGTTCTTTTTGCTTAAAAATTCGTCGGTCGGGTTAATAAGCCCTATATCTGCGAGCATATTTTCAATATACGATATTATTTCGCCGTCGCGGTATGTGAGGCGGTTCGCGGGCAGAAGCTCCGGCATAATGTACCCCGCGGTCGGCACGGCTATGAGCTTTGTCTCAATACCGGTTTTCGCCGCGAAGCTATTAAGCGCGCTTATATTTTTGTCGAGCGTCGCCTTATCGAACTTTACGGGAACGGTGAAAAGATAGCCGTCCTTACCCTTGTATATGTCGTTTGAGCCGTTGCGACCGGTCGCGAGCATAAAGTACGCGTCGGCTGCCGCGAACGCTTCGCGCGCGGGAAAGTGGTCGGAAATGTAACCCTCAAAGTCGCTCTCCCACTTGCCCGACAGCATTTTCTGAACGGTGAATCTCGGGAAGTCGGCAAGCGTACGTTTTTCGTTTTCCGACACGGTTTTTTTCGGCAGCGCAGCAGTCAGAATTGCCATCGCGCCGATAAAGACGCAGAACATAACCGTTATTATTTTGTCGCGTATTTTCATGGTTATCACCTCTTTGCCGTGCCTTAAAATCTGAAATACAGGAACGGGTTGTATGATTGGTTCACGAGCGACGCGGTGCACAGCAAAAGCACAGCCGCGCAGAAAATCACCTCGCACACGGCGACGGCTTTTTTGTCGCGTATTTTCATATAAATATTTTTCGCTGTCGGAAGTGACGCGAGGGTTGCCGCCAAAAGCAGCGGCAGATATGATATTATACGGCTCAGCGCGTCGTGCGTTATAATGCCGCCGCTGAGCGTAAACATACTGCCTATATAAGAAGTTACAGCCGTCATATCGTCAAGGCTGAATATCACCCAGCCGATAAGTATAAGCGCGAGTGCGTATATGTGGCGCACGGCTCGCGGAAGCTTTTCGAGATATTTTCCATACGCGTATTTTTCAAGCACGAGCAGCGCGAAATAGTAAAGCCCCCATAAGATGAAGTTGACGCTCGCGCCGTGCCACAAGCCTGTCAGAAACCATACGGCAAACAGATTGAATATGACGCGCGGCGTGCTGCGGCGGTTGCCGCCGAGCGGAATGTACATGTAGTCGCGGAACCACGTGCTTAACGATATGTGCCACCTGCGCCAAAACTCCGTTATACTCTTTGAAATGTAGGGGTACTCGAAGTTGCGCATGAAATTAAAGCCGAACATTTTACCCAGTCCCACAGCCATGTCACTGTAGCCGGAAAAGTCAAAGTAAATCTGGAACGCGAACGCCGCCGCGCCGACCCAAGCGGCGATTATTCCGCCGTCAGCGCCTTTAAGACTCTCCCACAGCACGCCCGCCTGATTTGCGATAAGCACCTTCTTGGCAAGTCCGACGAGGAATATTTTTACGCCCTCGCTGAAGCCAGAAAGCGTTTCACGCCTCCCCGTAAGCTGCGATGCTATATCGCGGTAACGCACGATAGGTCCGGCGATAAGCTGCGGGAAAAATGATATGTACGTACCGAGGGACACTAAATTTTTCTGCGCTTTTGTGTCGCCGCGGTAAACGTCAATCGTGTATGAAACCGTCTGGAACGTGTAGAACGATATTCCGATAGGAAGCGGTATTTTTATTTTCGGCATCCACGCAAACGGTGGAAGCGCGCGAAGCAAGTCCGACGCAAATCCCGCGTACTTGAACACAGCGAGCAGTCCGAGGCTTATAATAAGCGACAGCGCAAGGTACAGCTTTTTCCTTTGCGGCTTCCTTTCTATCATGACGGCGCAGACGTAATTTACGAGTATCGACACGCACATCACAACGACAAACACCGGTTCGCCCCAGCCGTAAAAAATAAGGTTCGCAAGTAAAAGAAAGCCGTTTCTAAACGGCTTTGGTGTTATGTAATATATCGCCAGTACAATCGGCAGGAATATGAAAAGAAACAGCAGACTTGAAAAGTACAAAGCTATACCCCTCTCATTTTTTCTGTTTAATAATTACTTTGACATGTTGTCGTTTATGATTTGCATAGCCTTTGCGCTGTCCTCACTCGCGCAGTATAT
Organism: uncultured Clostridia bacterium; assembly: GCA_947626045.1. GTDB lineage: Bacteria > Bacillota > Clostridia > UBA1381 > UBA1381 > Hominilimicola. Next base: position 3,771 of record CANQQS010000012.1, read on the forward strand.
AACAATGTCGCCCGTAACGCTTATTACCGCGTCGTTAAGCTTCGGAACCTCGCTCGGTCGATAGTTTTCGTACTGCTTCGTCTGCGACGCCACGTACTCGCGCACCTTTTCCTCAACGTCCTCGGTATCGGAGGTTTTTATGACAATAATCTCGTCAACCACCGCGCTCGTACCCTTGAATGCTGCGCACACGCTGACCTCATCGTCGTCGAGATCAAGACGTTTTTTCGTTACCTGCTCGTTTACCTCCGTAAGCGTTTCTGCAAAGCTCGCGTTGTTTAAAAGCTCTGCCGCGATTTCCGTCGCGTCAACCTCCTTGTTGTTCCCGCAGCCTGTGAGTGAAAGTATCAGCATTGACGCGGCAAGCGCCGCGGCGAATATTTTTTTCATTTTGTTTTCCTCCGTTAAAATTATTTATAATGATTTTGTATATATAAAAGACATTTTTCATAATATTCCTTGCCGAAATGCACGCCGTCGGTCGCGGCATTGGCAGGCAGATTTCCGTTTTTATCCACAACCGCCGAGTACACATCCGCATAAACGGCGTCCTTTTCCCCTGCAAGCTTCTTTATTCTCTCGTTGCATTTGCGTATATTGTCGTTGTTCGTGCCGTCAACATTCGCGTCGGACGCCTTCTGTGTGATAGGCGTTACAGACAGCAGATATACTCGACAGTCGGGACAAATCTTCTTAACTTTGTCTATAAGCTTGCCGTAATCGTCGGTAAACATGTCGGGATTGGACCAGCCCACCTCGTTTTCACCGAATATCATAAATACTCGATCATAGATTTTTCCGTTGTCAAATTCGTCAAGGACAGGTCCGTAAGTGTCGTCACCCTCAAGAGCAACGTCCACCGAAAGTCCCGTTCTCGCGTAAAAATCGGCGTTCGGTAAAAGCGCGTACGTGTATAAATCGTCCGCAAACGAATTGCCGATAAACGCGCTGTTTGCGTAGTAGTCCTCGCTTATCACGTTTGGGTCAATGTATATTGCCTTCGGTGTGGGCGCGGGTGTCGCCTGAGCCGCAATTTCAGCCTCGCGCGCCCGCTTTTCCTCAATATGCCTTGATATTGCGCTTACGCTAACCGTTATTATCACAATTAAAAGCGCCAGTACTGCCGCCGACGCGGCGGCAAGAAGTATTCTGTGATTGCGTATCACGCGTTTTTTCTGTATTTCCTCATGTCTTTTGTGTATTTCTTCAAGCCGTTCCTTTTGATTCAAATGTATCTCTCCCCGATATATATGGCGTTTCGCCCAAAAAAAGGCACATGACGCGCCTTTGTAAATTTCTCTTGACTATATGATAGTATCACTCTTTAAGTTTATAGTCAATAGTTATTTTGTCACAAAAAACAGAAATCAGTCGAACCTATGTTTTATAACATGCAATAAGATGCGATAATAAATTTTATTGTATTCTTGCTCACGCATAAGTTCGGCAACTATGTGCGGTGCTTTAAAATCTGCCGGCACGTCCGACGCGAATGTGTCCGCTATTTCCTTTATGCGCGCCATTCTCGCCTTCTTTCTGAGCTTCATGTGCGGATTGAAAAGCACGCAAAGACTCGAGAAGGTTTTCTGGAAATAGTCACGGTAAATTATATCGCGGACTTCAATATTGTCTTTGTTCCACGCGCACACAATGTCGAGCATATACATTGTGTGCTCTCTTATGGTGTCGAACATGTCAAAACGGTACTTGTCCCAGAAGCGGCGGCAGGTGTTTATATAGTAGCGGCAAAGCACGTCACCCGTAAGGATAAAGCTGTCAGCGTGACTTATATAGCGCGCGATAAAAACGTCGTCCTCGCCGTAGCGTATAGCGGGAAATTCTATGCCGTGTCCGCGTATTATGCTCATTTTATACAGCTTGTACCACGGCGCGCCCTGTATGCCGCGCGACTCGAACATCAAAAGCTGCTCGCCGTAATCGGCGCGCGCCTCGCTGCCCGTGCGGCGGTAGCCGTCCTCTTTTGCGATAATGCGCGTAACCTTTTTGCCGTCGAACATTTCAAATCCGCACGCGACAAGGTCGCAGCCGCTTTCTTCAAGCACAGTCACAAGCCGCTCGATTGTTTCGGGCTTTATATAGTCGTCCATATCGAAAAAATACACATAGTCGCCCGTCGCCTTGCGGAGCGCAAGATTGCGCGCGACGGCGGGTCCCTCGTTATTTTTCGAGAATACCGTTATGCGCCTGTCGCGGTCAGCTTCGGCAAGACATTTAAAATACGTCTTGTCCTTTGAGCCGTCGTCTATTATTATAATTTCAAGATTTTCGTATGTCTGTCCCGTGATGCATGCGACGCCGTCGTGTACACAGTCCTCCATGTTGTATACCGGTATTATTACGCTTACCTTTTTCATCCTGTTATTTCCTTTATCGCGTTGAAATTTCGTTCGCAGTTCTTCTTATCGCGGAGCGTGAAAAACGCGTTTATCCTGTCCATGTATTTTTTCTCCGTCACCGCGCCGTTTTCGAGTATTTGCCGAAGTCCCGAAAGCAAAGCGTCCTCCGTAGCTGCCACATCTCCGAACGCGTCCCGCCTGTAATTGAAATATCCCTCGCCGTAATGATTTTTCCGAAAGTTCTCCTCGTCAAACTGGTAAAAAATCATTGGCTTTCCCATGTATGCGTAATCGAAAAACACGCTGGAAAAGTCTGTTATGAGAATGTCGGAGTTTATGAGCAGGCTTTGGACGGTGCAGTCGCGGAACGATATTATTTTTACTCTGTCCGTACCCTCGAAGCAGTCAATGAATTTCTGCAGCTCCATATGCGGATAGAAAAGCGCCTCATAACCGTATTTTTCAAGCATTTCATTAAGTTGTCCGCTCTTTAAAAGGCTCGAATACGTTTTATAGAACTCGCTTTCCTCAAACTGTTTTCTGTCCGCCTTGCGCAAATCGTAACGCCATGTCGGCATTATAAGGATTTTTTTCGACGGTTTTTCTATTTTATAAAGGTCGTCGTAGCGGCACAGTCCCAAAAGCCGTACCACGCCGTCCTTGTAGCCGTAATTATCACGCACGTACTCGTACTCGGGCTTCGCGGAGCAAACGAAAAGGTCTGTGCTTACATTGTTCGCGTAAAGAAACGTGAGATTGTCCTTTATGATTCCGTGCTGGAGAAATATCTTTTTGCCCTTGACAAGCCCCATTCTGTCGGCACGGACAAAGAAGTCGATATACGGCGTGTAGCCCATTATGTGCGTGCTTATCTTCACGTCCGATATTGCGAGCGCGAGAAAATGCGAAAATGAGCCGTAGCGTATCACATTGCCGAGCGCCTTTACTCTCGGCGCGTCGGGAGAGGATTTGCTTATTACATACGCGGCATTTATTTCGGGATGATTCATTGTCACGTATTTGAAGAAGTAATAGCCGTTGTCGCGCGCATCAATGCCGCGTTCTGCGATAAGCCACAGACCGCGGTATTTTTCGTTGCCTTTGACAAACGGCGCGCATAGCAGCGCGGCGGCATATTTTACGGCGCAGTATGCGTAGCGCGCCATCTTTTTCATGAGCAATGCCGTGTTCATATCTCTTCCTCCGCATTTATTTAAACAGAGGCTGACGCTTATTCGTCAGCCCCTTAATTTCTGTTTAACCCTCAAAGCCGTTCGGGTGGTTCGACTGCCATCTCCACGTGTCGGCGCACATTTCCTCAATGCCGCGCTTCGCCTCCCATTCAAGCTCAGCCTTAGCCTTTGCCGGGTCGGCGTAGCACTCGGCTATGTCGCCGGGACGTCTCGGCTCGATAACGTACGGCAGATCCTTGCCGCATGCCTTTGAGAACGCCTTTACAATCTGAAGAACGCTGTAACCGTTGCCCGTTCCGAGGTTGTAGATGTGAACGCCTTGCTTGCCGGAGCAATGCTCTATCGCCTTAACGTGTCCGACCGCGAGGTCAACGACGTGGATATAGTCGCGCACGCCCGTGCCGTCCGGTGTCGGGTAGTCGTCGCCGAATACGTGTACCTTTTCAAGCTTTCCGACCGCCACCTGCGCGACGTACGGAAGCAGATTGTTGGGGATACCCTTCGGGTCTTCGCCCATCTTGCCGCTCTCATGCGCGCCTATCGGGTTGAAGTAACGAAGCAGCGTCACGCTTAATTTCGGGTTCGCCTTCTGCGCGTCGGTCATAATGCGCTCGATAAAGAGCTTCGTCGTGCCGTAGGGGTTCGTCGTGAGTATCTTGTCGCCCTTGTTGTCAGTTTCGACGATAGGCACTCTTTCGGGATCGCCGTAAACGGTCGCGCTGGAGGAAAATACGATGTTGTTGCAGCCGTACTTTTCCATAGCCTGCATAAGATGAAGCGTTCCCGTGATGTTGTTGTCATAGTACGCGAGAGGTATTCTTGTGCTTTCGCCGACAGCCTTAAGTCCCGCGAAGTGAATTACCGCGTCAATCTTATTTTCCTTGAACACCTTCTCCGTCGCCTCGCTGTCGAGAAGGTCGGCTTTATAAAACGGGAAGTCCTTTCCCGTAATCTCCTTTACCGCGTCGAGACACTTCTCGCTCGCGTTGTAGAGATTGTCAAGCACAACGATTTCGTAACCCGCGTTCAGCAGCTCCACGCAGGTGTGGCTGCCTATATATCCTGCGCCGCCCGTTACAAGTATTTTCATAATATTTTCCTCCCTTTCAGTCATTAACAATATTATACATCATAACGGAAATTTTTTCAATAGAAAAATGACGGCAAAGCCGTCATTTTTTATTTTACGCTTTCTTTTGTCTGTTCTATCTTTTCCGAGCTTACCGTTGGTCCGTGGTGGCGCGTCGGTTCCCACTCGACTTTTTTGAATATCGCCGCTATCGACACCGGTACGTATGTAAACTGGAATATCGGGAATGTAAACATATACTTGAATTTCTTCCACCCGCTTGTGTGTATGTGCTTCCTTTCGGCTATCGTCGTAATCATTCCCATTAGGAACAGCATCAGGTACACGCCGCATATCCACTGACCTATTGATATAAATATCGGAAGGCAGCTTTCGCCGTTTATGACCGCCGCTACCGCGGTGACGGCGTTTATTACGATAAGCACAAGCGTCGCGAAGATTGCCGGAAGCACAGTCATCGACATATCGAAGCACGTTCTCCCGTTCCGCTTAAATATCGACCTTACAAGATCTGAGCCGTACTTTCCGAACACCTGCAAAAATCCTCTCGCCCACCTCAGACGCTGCTTCCATGATTGCATAAACGTCTGCGGCTGCTCGTCATAGAGTATCGCGTCGCTGCAAAATGCGATTTTTTCGCCTTTTATCGAGTTTGCTACCGAAAATTCTATATCCTCGGTGAGCAGAAAATATTTCCAGCCGCCCATTTCCTTGATTATGTCCTTATGCACGAGAAAGCCTGTGCCGGAAATGGCGCAGCCGCTCCCCAAAAGCATGCGCGAATGGTTTAAAAATTTCGACTCTCTTATATACCAGAGCGCGTAGCCCGCCGTTATCCAGTTTGTACCATAATTTGTTGAGTTGCGGTAGCTTGTGATTATCCTGTGACCGTCCGAAAATGTGCGGTTCATCGCGCTTATGTAGTTTGTGTCGAGAATATTGTCAGCGTCGAATACCATGAAGCCGTCGTAGTAATCCTCGCCCTTTTCCTTAAAAATTCGGTTTATCGCATAATCTAGAGCGTAACCCTTGCCCACTTTTTTCATGTCGTTTCTGACAAATACGTTCGCGCCCGCCTTTTCAGCCGCAAACGCCGTGTTGTCGGTGCAGTTGTCCGCTATAACGTATATGTCCACAAGCTCCTGCGGGTAATCCTGATGATGTATTGAGTTTACAAGCGTGGCTATTACGTTTTCCTCGTTGCGCGCCGAAATCATTATCGCGTAACGGTGCATCGTTGTTTCCTTATGCGGTTTTTCCTTTTTTACGTATGGTATTATAAAGTATATTATCTGATAAAAGTAGAGCAGAAAAAAGATTATGCCCACAATCAGATTTACAGTTATTACAGTTTGAACCATGTTACTCCCCTTTAAATTAACCGCCGATGATATGCGTTAAATTTCCATGCCTAAAGGTCGTGTGATAATGTTACCACAAATCGGCAATTAAGTCAATATAACTTTTGTCTCACGGCAAAATTAAATTTAATTTCGGCTTACGGCTTTGTCCCGAGCCGTGCCGTTATGGAAATATATGCAAAACTTTATTGCCAAATGCGGAAAAACACTTGTAAAATTCTTCAAGGTGTGATACAATATATAGTAGTTTTTTTAGGAGATTTTGCGATATGATTACTATAATTGCCAAATTTGACGTTATACCCTCGCATATAGAGGAGTTTACGAAATGCGTCATAAACTGTGTGCGCGAAACAAAAAAAGAGCGCGGCTGCCTGTCATACAAGTTCTTTCAGAACAGGCGCGACAAGTCAAAATTCACGTTTATTGAGGAGTGGCTCAACGATACAGCGATAGAGCAGCACAACAACGCTCCTCACTTCAAGAGATTTCTCGAGGAAATACGCCACCTCACGAACGGCGACGTTCAAATAGAACAGCTTGAAAAGCCGCCTTCGGTGTTCCAGTGAAAGGACGCTGTTATAAGGAGAGGATTTTCTTTGCGTGAGGCTGAAGAATCATACAGAAAAATTATAGACGCAAACAAAGACGAGTGTATTAAAAGCGCGGCGGTTCAGCAGGAATACGTGAAAACGCAGACCGCGCGGTATCACGGGTATTTCGTTCACACACTCTATATCCCGAAAATGTTCACGGAGGATATGGCGGCGTATATCGAAAAGAACGCGCTCGTGATGTACGGCATTTTGGAAAAGGTCATAGCCCGCTACCGCTCCGACGCGGCGTACAGGGCTCTTTTCGCGTTCGATGAAAAACTTGAGCATCTTATACTGCGCCAAAAGCATTACGATTGTCTGCTGCCTATGGCGCGTATCGACATTTTCTTTAACGAGGACGACTACTCGTTTAAATTCTGTGAGTTCAACACCGACGGTTCGAGCGCGATGAATGAGGATAAGGAGCTTAACGAGGCGATCAAGCTTACATACGCGTTCGGCGAGTTTCAAAAGGAATACAATACGCGGACATACGAGCTGTTTAATTCGTGGGTGCGCGAGTTTAAGCGGATTTACGCGGGGTATGACAGAGCCGTTGAAAAGCCGTACGTGGCGATTGTCGATTTCTTCGGCGGCGACGTGAGCCGCGAATTTACGAATTTTAAAAAAGCGTTCGAAAACACCGGTCTTGAATGTGAAATATGTGAGATTACCGATTTGAAATATGAGGGCGGCAAGCTTATATCGCCTGCGGGAAGAAAAATCGACGCGGTTTACCGTCGAGCCGTGACGTGCGATATTATGCGCCGCTATGACGAGGTGCAGCCGTTTATACGCGCCGCGGAGGATAACGCGGTCTGCCTTATCGGCGACTTTATGACGCAGGTCGCGCACAACAAGATTGTGTTCAAGGTCCTGCACGACGATATGACGAAAGCGTTCCTGACGCGTGACGAGCAAAAGTACATAGACGAGCATATCCCCTACACCGTTTCGCTTACCGAGGATAATGTGAAAAGGCTCGGCGTGCTTGAAAATAAGGATAAATGGGTTATTAAGCCTGAGGACTCGTACGCGTCGCGCGGCGTTTACGCGGGCGTCGAGGGCATGACGGACGATGAGTGGAAAAAAGCCGTTGCGGAAAATATCGGCAATCACTATCTGTTGCAGGAATACTGCGAGCCGTACGCGTCGGTCAACATCGACCTCACGCACGACAAAAACGCCGATTACCGCAAATATTCCAATATTACGGGAATTTATATGTACGGCGGCAAATTCGCGGGACTGTATTCGAGAATAGCGCGAAATACGATTATTTCAACACAGTACAGCGAAATGTCGCTGCCGACGGTTATTGTTAGCAAAAAATCCTCCGTCTGATTATCTGTTTCCCTTAATATCAAAGCCGCGCATGACCTCTTTGCGCCTTTCTATCGCGTACTGCGTGTAGTAGCGGTGCGTGACCTCGATATTTTTATGCCCCATAAGCTCGGCTACCATTTTTATATCAACGCCGTCGGCTATAAGATTGCACGCGAATGTTCGCCGAAGCGCGTGCGGACGCGCTTTGTCGCTGTCGTATATGCCGACGGTCGCGCAGTATTTTTTAAGCAGCTTTTCCACGCCCTGCGCCGTCATACGCTTACCTAGACGGCTCAAAAACAGCGCGTCGTCCTTTGCGTTCTTGTTTTCCGTGCGTTCCTGCATGTAATTGTACAGCTCGTTCTCCACCTGCACCGGCATAAAGATTTCCTGCTCGTCGCCGCCCTTGCGCGTTACGACGAACGACGATGTGTCAAAGCTAACGTCCTTTACGTCGAGGTTTATAAGCTCGCTAACGCGGCAGCCGGTGCCGAGGTACGCCGTGAACAGCGCTATATCGCGCAGCTTGCGGTTGTTGTACTCGGTGAGGTCGCGACCCTCATAATATTTTTCGCCGTTGTAGATGACGTCGAGCAGATTTATTGTTTCCTGCGTCGTCAGCGGACGCTTCATTTTCTGGTGTATCTTTTTAAAATCGAGCTTGTCCGTCACGTTCTGCGAAATCAAGTCGTTTTTGTAAAGGTACGCGAACAGACCGCGTATGCCCGAAAGTTTGCGGTTAATGCCGTACGCGCTGTTTTTGCGCACGCGCTTTACGTGCCTGCCGTCAATCGTCACCGTGTCCGTCTCGTACTCCTTAAGGTAGGCGGTGAACGCGTTTAAATCGCGCAGCGTGACCTGTTCCATATGCGCGAGCGTAAAGTCCTCGAGCCGCTCAACGTCCTTGAATTTGAACTGCCTGAGGTACTCGAGAAACGTCTTTATATCAATGCTGTAGCCGATTTGCGTGTTAATGCTCTCGCCGCTGTACGAAATCTCTATGTAGTCAAAAACGAAATCGGGCAGGTTCGACAAGAAATTCATCAGTCTTGCGTGCTTGCTCATAGTAACATCTCCGTTTCAATTACAATTATACTCCCAAACCCGCATACACACAAGTTACATTTTCTTTGCAATAAAAAAACAGGCGCGTTAGCGCCCGTTTCGTTATTCGTATAAATGCTCCAAAATCTGCACGACCTCGGGTTTTGTCGGCACGCGCGGATTTGTCGCGGTACACGCGTCGGCAAGAGCCTTGTCAGCCATCGAGTCGATAGCGTTGAAGTATTCGGTCCTGTCGATGTTGCCGATCTGTGAAATCGAAATCGGAATATTCATTTCCTTCATCATAAACTGCATCCAGCCGACAAGCGCGCGGATTGTCGTAATCTCGTTGAAGTTGTTTACGCCGAGAAGCTTCGCGACGTTCACGTACTTTTCAACGCACTTCGGGTACTCCTTCTGGCTTTTCGAGTGCTTGTTTATGCCGGAATTGTACTCGATAACGTGCGGCAGCAGCATCGCGTTTGCTCTGCCGTGCGGAATGTGGAACTTGCCGCCGAGCGCGTGAGCGATACCGTGGTTAAGACCGAGCGACGCGCTGTTGAACGCGAGTCCGGCAAGACACGACGCGACGTGCATTTTTCTTCTCGCGTGCTCGTCGTTGTTGTCGAGATACGAGCGCAGCAGAAACGTGCCGCATATTTCAATCGCCTTTTCCGCAAGCGCGGCTGAAAACTCGTTGTTGTTAATGCTCACGTACGCCTCGATCGCGTGTGTGAGAACGTCCATACCCGTATCGGCTGTGACGTTTGCGGGAACGCTTTTGACGAGCGCCGCGTCGAGTATTGCTTCCGTCGGGAGCATACTGTCTGACACGAGCGGGTATTTTATATCCTTTTCGGGATCGGACACAACCGCGAACGACGTTACCTCCGAACCCGTGCCGGAAGTGGTAGGTATCGCGATAAGCGCAACGTGTTTACCGGTCGAGCGCGACGCAAACTCACGTATCGACTTCGCGCTGTCAATCGCGCTGCCGCCGCCGACCGTTATAACGCAGTCGGGATCGTATTCGAGCATCTTTTTAACGCCTAAAGAAATTTTTTCAATCGGCGCGTCCGGCACAACGTCGGAAAATATTTCAAATTCCGTGTAAGCGTCGTGCAGGCGCATTGTAATCATCTGCAGAAGTCCGCTCTTCGCGACGAACGGGTCGGTTATTATGAGCGCCTTTTTGTACGGCAGGTCGCTCAGCCTGTCGAGCGCGCCCTCGCCGAAATATATCTTGGTTCTGATGTCAAAGCTTTTCATTATGTATTCCTCCGATATTTTGTATGCCTATATACCGTATTATACTATATGTGCCGTAAAATTACAAGAGAAATTTGTGCGCCGCTATACAAAAATAACAACAAATTCTCAATTTACTATTGATTATTTCTCCCAAATATGGGATAATATAATAGGTAAAATATTGCGGCGGAGATAAGGCTATGAGAAAAGCGGATACGACAATTAAATATGTGGAGCCGTATTCCGCGGCGGACGACGCGGGTCTTGAAGAAGGCGACAAGCTCATAACGATAAACGGGCGTGAGTTCCACGATATTCTCGAATACCGCTACCTTACCGCAGAATACGAGGTGACACTCGAAGTCCTGAAAAAAAACGGCGACACCGAAATAATAACCGTTGAAAACGATTATGAGGATCTCGGTATCGAGTTCGCGGACGGGCTTATCGACGACGCGCAAAGCTGCACAAACAAGTGTATCTTCTGCTTTATCGACCAGCTCCCGAAGGGCATGCGCGAGACGGTCTACTTTAAGGACGACGACACGCGTCTGTCGTTTCTGCAGGGGAATTACGTCACACTTACGAACCTCGCGGACGACGAGATTGACCGCCTTATCGAAATGCGCGTGTCGCCTATAAACGTCAGCGTACACGCGACTGAGCCGGAGCTTAGGTGTAAAATGCTCAACAACCGCTTTGCCGGAAGCTGTTACGATATAATGAAGCGGTTTGCCGCAAACGGAATAGTCATGAACTGTCAGATAGTCCTGTGTCCCGAAATTAACGACGGCGAACACCTCAAAAGAACGCTTTACGACCTTGCCGCGCTCTACCCGAACGTCAACAGCGTGTCGGTCGTGCCGGTGGGGCTTACGCGCTACCGCGACGGACTTTATCCGCTAAAGCCGTTTACACCCGAAACAAGCGCGGAAACGATAAAATTTGTCGGCAAAATACAGGACGAATTTCTGAAAAAATACGGCACGCGTCTTGTATACCTGTCGGACGAGTTTTACGCCGACGCGGAGGTTGAAATCCCGCCCGCCGAGGAATATGAGGGGTTTCCGCAGATAGAAAACGGCGTGGGACTTATCGCGAGCATGCGTGAGGAATTTGAAAGCGCGCTCAAGCTTGTGCCGAAAAAAACGTGCAATCGACGGGTGTCGGTCGCGACCGGCGAGATAGCGTATAAGTTTATAACGGAGCTTGCGCGCAAAATCGAAAAGAAATGCGAGGGCGTTAAGGTAAGTGTGTACCCGATAAAAAACAACTTTTTCGGCGGCGGCGTGACCGTGTCGGGGCTTGTGTGCGGCGGCGACATAATAGAGCAGCTTCGCGGCAGAATAGACACGGATGAGCTTCTTATACCGCACAGCATGCTCCGCGACGACGACAACATTTTCCTTGACGACGTTACGACAGAGGACGTGGAAAAGGCGCTGAATGTGAAAATAACGCCCGTTTTAAACGACGGGTATGAATTTATAGAAAAGGTATTAAATGAGGAATTGGAGTTTTAACTAATGAAACCAACGGTAGCAATAGTCGGTCGCCCTAATGTGGGTAAATCGACGTTATTCAACTATATAGCGGGCAGACGCATAAGCATAGTGGAGGACACTCCCGGCGTTACGCGCGACCGCATTTTCGCCGACGTAAGCTGGCTTGACAAGCATTTTACGCTTATTGACACGGGCGGCATAGAACCCGCGTCAAAGGACGAGATACTTGTGCAGATGCGCCGTCAGGCGCAGCTTGCAATAGAAATGGCTGACGCGGTAATTCTTATGGTAAACGTGCGCGACGGCGTTACGGCGACCGATATTGATGTGGCGCAGATGCTTATTAAGGCAAAAAAGAAGATAGTACTTGCCGTTAATAAGGTTGACAACACGGGCGACGTACCTATGGAGTTTTACGAGTTCTACAATCTCGGTCTGGGCGATCCGGTCGCAATATCGTCAACGCACGGTCTCGGCGTGGGCGACCTTCTCGACGAGGTGACAAAGCTGTTCCCCGACGACGCGGACACGAGCGAGGACGAGGACGAAATTAAGGTCGCGGTAATCGGCAAGCCGAACGCCGGCAAATCGTCGCTCATAAACCGCATACTTGGAGAGGACAGAGTGATTGTAAGCAGCATTGCCGGAACGACGCGCGACGCGATAGACTCGCATTACGAGATAAACGGCGACAAATTTCTTTTCATAGACACCGCCGGTATGCGCAAGCGCGGCAAGGTTGACGAGGGCGTTGAGCGTTACAGCATAGTCCGCTCGCTTGCCGCCGTTGACCGCAGCGATGTGTGCGTCATAATGATTGACGCTGTAGAGGGCATAACCGAGCAGGACACAAAAATTGCGGGCTACGCTCACGAAAGCGGCAGAGCGTGTATATTCGCTGTGAACAAGTGGGATCTGGTTCACAAGGACGACAAGACGCTCCGCAATTTCGAGCTTAAACTGCGTGAGGAGTTCGCGTTTATGCCGTACGCCGCAATCGTGTTCATAAGCGCTAAAACGGGTCAAAGAGTATCTAAGCTCATAGAGCTTATAAAAGCAGTGAACGAGCAGCACAAGCGCAGAATAAAGACTGGCGTTTTAAACGACGTTATAAACGACGCCGTGGCGAAGCAGCAGCCGCCCTCCGACAAGGGCAGACGGCTCAAAATATACTACGGCACACAGGCTTCGACCGCGCCGCCAACATTTATACTGTTCGCAAACTCACGCGACCTGTTCCATTATTCGTATCTCAGGTTTATGGAAAATCAGATACGCGAAGCATTCGGTTTTGAAGGCACACCCGTTAAATTTATAATACGTGAAAAGAACGAAAAAAAGCTGTGACGGAGGTAATACAAAATGCAATATCTCGTATACATTGCGATAGCCGTAGCCGCGTATCTTATAGGCTCGGTGAACTTCTCAATACTGCTGTCGCGTGCGGTAAGCGGTGAGGACATACGAAAAAGCGGCAGCGGCAACGCGGGAGCAACGAACATGCTTCGCACTCACGGCAAAAAAATGGCAATAATTACCCTGCTTCTGGATATTGCGAAAGGTATCGCAGCCGTGCTGATTGCCTGGTTTGCGGCCAATCTGATGAAGGACACGGTGCAGACATGGCTGTCGGTAACGACGCGCGCGGGTGTTGACCCGTTTGATCAGGTTGAGGCGATGACGTTCGACCCTGTAACGTTTACATACACGGCGAAATATCTCGCAGCCGTAGCCGTCGTTGTCGGACACAACTTCCCGATATTCTTCGGCTTCAAGGGCGGCAAGGGTGTGGCGACAAGCCTCGGCGTTGTGATGCTGCTCGACTGGAGAATAGGGCTTATCGTAACGGTTATAGCGGTAGCTGTGATAGCGGTTACAAGATATGTGTCGCTCGGCTCGATTGTGGGCGGTGCGCTGTTTATTATACTGGAGCTTGTGAATATTTTAATGGGCTGGAAGTGCAGTATTGCGCAGGTTATATACGTGTTTATTCTCGGTCTGCTGATTATCGGCAGACATCACGAGAATATAACAAGGCTCATACAGGGAACTGAAAATAAGCTGAGTTTCGGAAAGAAAAAGAAGGAGAGCGTCAATGAAAGCTGAAAAGGATATGAAAATCGCGATAATCGGCAGCGGCTCGTGGGGTACGGCAAACGCCGTAATGCTCGCGGAACGCGGGTACAACGTGTTTCTGTGGTCATGGATTCAAGAGGAAACGGACAGACTGTGCCGCGACCATGAGAACAAGGAATTTCTCCCCGGCATACCGTTTCCCGAAAACATCACCTGCACGCACGATGAGAAATTATGTGTTGACGTCGCGGATCTTATAATCACCGCCGCTCCCTCCCCCGCTACGCGCACGACCGCGAAGCTGCTCGCACCGCACGTAAAGGCGGGTCAGAGAATGGTAAACATATCAAAAGGGCTTGAGGAAGGCAGCCTTATGCGTCTGAGCGAGGTGTACGCCGAGGAAATACCGCAGGCGGAGATTTCCGTAATGAGCGGTCCGTCGCATGCCGAAGAGGTGTCGCGCAGGCTGCCGACGACGAATGTTATAGCGTCAAAAAGCATTGAAACGGCTCGGTATATACAGGATATAATGATGAGCGATATGTTCCGCATTTACACGTCCGACGACATTATAGGCGTCGAGATGGGCGGAGCGCTTAAAAATATAGTCGCGCTGTGCGCGGGCATATCGGACGGACTCGGTTACGGCGACAACACAAAAGCCGCGCTCATGACGCGCGGACTTGCCGAAATAGCGCGGCTCGGAACGGCTATGGGCGCGAACCGGGAAACGTTTATGGGACTGTCGGGACTCGGCGATCTCATAGTAACGTGTACAAGCATGCACTCGCGTAACCGCCGTGCCGGAATACTTCTGGGGCAGGGCAAAACGCTCGACGAAACGCTCAAAGAGGTACACATGGTAGTCGAGGGCGTGAACACGGCAAAGGCGGCGTACGAGCTTGCGAAACGCTACAGCGTGGAAATGCCGATTGTCGAGGAAGCGTACGACGTTCTGTTTAACGGAGCAAGCGCGCGTGACAGTGTAATGAAGCTTATGACGAGAGAGAAACGCGGGGAGAATTGATTATGAATGTTGTAATAGTGGGCGGCGGCAAGGTCGGACGAAAGCTTGTCGAGGACTTTATAAGCGAGGGTGACAATGTTGTTCTCATAGACGTAAAGCCGGAGTTGTGCGAGTCGATACAGGACATGTACGACGTGCGCTGTGTCGAGGGCAGCGGCGCGGATCTGGAGGTGCTGGACGAAGCCGAAACGCGCAGAGCAGACCTCTTCATAGCCGTAACGACGAACGACGAGCTTAACGCTCTCTGCGCCGTAATGGCGAAAAAACTCGGTGCTGAACGATGCGTCGCGAGAGTGAGAAACAGCGAATATTTTAAACAGCTCGACTTTATGCGCGACGCGCTCGGTATAAGCATGATTGTAAATCCCGAATACGCGAGCGCGGGCGAGGTATCGCGAATGTTACGCTTCCCCGCCGCGATAAACACGGAAACATTCGCCAAGGGCAGAATAGAGCTTATAGAATTTCAGGTAAACGCGGGCAGCGTGCTGGAGGGTAAGGCGCTTAAGGACATCAACAAGGATTTCAAGCTAAAGGTTCTAATCTGCGCCGTACAGCGCGGCGAGGACGTGTATATACCGAACGGCGACTTCATACTTCGCGACGGCGACAAGATACATGTGACGGCAACCCACAAGGAGCTTGCGAAATTCATACGCGTAACGGGCGTTATAAACAGAAAGGTAAAGTCCGTCATGCTCATAGGCGGCGGACGCATATCCTACTATCTTGCCGGACTGCTTCTCGAGAGCGGTATGAGCGTCAAAATAATAGAGCAGAACCGCGACAAGTGCCGCGCGCTTGCCGAGGCATATCAAAACGCCGACATTGTTTTCGGCGACGGCACGGACAGGCAGGTGCTTACCGAGGAGGGCATTGACCGTATGGACGCCATTGTTTCCCTCACCGGCATAGACGAGGAAAACATGATAATCTCCATGTACGCGAAAATGCGCGGCGTAAGCAAAATAATCACGAAAATAAACCGTGAATCGTTCGGCGACCTGATGGAAAAAACGGGAGTATACAGCATACTCACGCCGAAGAACATCACGGCTGACATAATAATCCGGTACGCGCGCGCCATGAAATCGGCGCAGGACACCGAAATGCAGACACTTTACAGAATAGTAAACAACAAGGCGGAGGCTATGGAATTTATAGTCACGAAAAAAAGTCCGCTCACCGAAAAGAAGCTGAGCGAAATCCGCCTCAAAAAGAACACGCTGATAGGCGCGATAGCGCGAGGCAACAGCATGTTCCTTCCCGACGGCGACAGCCGCGTGGAAATAGGCGACACGGTAATAGTCGTAACGACCGAGCGCATATCGACGCTCGCGGATATTTTGGGTTAAACGCAGCGGGGATTAGATATGAATTACAGAATGTTAGCATACTCAATCGGCAGAATAGTCATGGTAGTGGCAATCACAATGTTTTTGCCGCTCGGACTGTCGCTGTATTACAGAGAGGGCATTGCGGCAGCTTATATCGTGCCGATAGTCATATCGCTTGTTATCGGTATCGCGGCAACGATAAGACCGCCGAAAAACAAGGGCTTTTACGCCCGTGAAGGAATGGTGCTTGTCGGGCTTGCGTGGATAATAATATCGCTTATCGGCGCGCTCCCGTTCTATATAAGCAGACAAATACCATCGTTTATCGACTGCTTCTTTGAAACGGTATCGGGCTTCACGACGACAGGTTCAACGATACTCGCCGACGTGGAAAAGCTCTCAAAAAGTATTCTGTTCTGGCGCAGCTTCACGCACTGGCTCGGCGGACTGGGAGTACTCGCGTTCGCGATGGCGATATTCGCGTCAAAGGACACAAAGACGACATATATGATGAAGGCGGAGATGCCGGGCCCCGTAATCGGCAAAATCTCGAGCAAATGGCGCTACTCGCTCCGCATACTTTACGTAATTTACATCGTGCTGACCGTATCGGAAATCATACTGCTGATGATAGGCAGGATGCCGCTTTACGACAGCGTTGTACACGCGTTCTCGACGGCGGGAACGGGCGGCTTCGGAATATGGAACAACTCCATAGAGCATTACGGCAGCGCGTATATCGAATACGTAATCGCAATATTTATGATGCTTTTCGGCATCAACTTCAATATTTACTACCTGATTATAGCGCGCAAATTCGCGCAGATAAGAGCAAACGAGGAATTTCGGTGGTACATCGGTATTATAGTCGCCGCGACGCTCGTTATAACCTTGAACATACGCCATATATACAGCGGCTTACCCGAAGCGTTTCGGTGCGCGTTCTTCCAGGTAAACTCGATAATAACCACGACCGGTTTTGCATCGCGCGACATGATGCGCGACGGCTGGCCCATGCTGTCACAGATGATAGTCGTAATGCTTATGTTTGTCGGCGCGTGCGCAGGCTCGACGGGCGGCGGCTTTAAAGTCATAAGAGCTATCGTTCTCGGCAAAACGGCGCGCTATGCGGTGCGTAAGGCGATAAGCCCGAGAAGCGTCTACTCGATAAAAGCCGACGGCAAGGAGATAAGCGCGGAGGTGCGCCACGGCGTACTCGCCTATCTCGCGGCATACGTCATATTTATGGTGCTGGCGATACTTGTCGTGAGCCTTGACAATAAGGATTTCTCAACGACCGCAACGTCGGTAATATCAACAATGAACAATATCGGCCCTATGATAGGGCCTGTCGGACATTTCGCGGACTTTTCCGTGCTGTCAAAAATCGTATTATCAATTTCAATGCTCGTCGGAAGACTTGAAATATATCCGATACTTGTGCTGTTCTCGCCGTACATGTGGCGCAGAAAGTAAACATGAACAATAGGAGGCTGAACAAAATATGAGAAAAAAATTCTTAAGCTTGGTTTTAAGCGCGGTGATGCTTGCTTCGTTTGCGTCCGTGCCGCTATTCAGAAATACCGAGGCTGCGGCGGCGTCGGAAACGCGTATAATGGAAAAGCTCGACAGAGGACTGGTTGCCGTGTACACCGGCAGCGGCGTGTATTTGTCATGGAGAGTTCTTGGGGACGAGAATGTAAACACTCTTTACAAAATATTTAAGTATGGGACGCAAAATCCGATAAAAACAACGACTGTCGGTGAGGCAAGCTGTTATACATATTCATCCGGCAGACAAACGGACAAGTATGCCGTTGTTACATCGGATAAAAACTATGCGGATATTACGGAAGACGAATGGGTAACTCCGTGGGGCAGCGCTTATTATACAAATTACGGTAACAGCACCTATCCTACAAATAAGACAGCCTATAAAGATATACCCGTTTCGAATCCAAATGCGTCTCTGTATGAAGCGAATGACGGAAGTGTCGGTGACCTTGACGGTGACGGAGAATATGAGCTTATCGTAAAGTGGGATCCAAGCGACTCACATGACAACGCCGATAGCGGTAAAACGAGCGACGTTATAATAGACGCTTACGAATTTGACGGCGACGGCACCCCGATTTGGCGTATAAATCTCGGCCCGAATATCCGCGCTGGCGCACACTATACACAGTTCCTTGTTTACGACTTCGACTCGGACGGCAGGGCGGAAATGATGTGCAAGACCGCTCCCGGCTCGAAGGATGGACAAGGAAATTATGTGTCAGAGGTCGGAAAGGATATTACAACCGGCGACAATACAAAATACTACGGGAACAGCAGCGGACAGATCCTCGACGGTCCAGAATATCTGACGGTGTTCGACGGTGCGACAGGTAATGCTATGCAGACCGTTAATTACGACCCCCCGAGAACAATAAAAACCCAAGCAAGCGGCAGCGGCAACTGGGGCGATAATTACGGCAACAGAAGCGAGCGATACCTCGCGGCAGTGGCGTATATCAACGGCAAAACGCCGAGCGCGCTTTTCTGCCGAGGATATTACACATACGCGTATGTTGCTGCGTATAATTGGGACGGAACAAATCTCACGGAACAGTGGATAAGCAAGAATGAAAACGGAAAAAGCTGGAAGGAGGACGCGAATCATCAGAAAGTAGGCTCCGACAGCAGCTACTCGCTTTACGGTCAGGGCGCGCACAGCGTATCGGTAGCCGATGTGGATAACGACGGGTTCGACGAGCTTATATTCGGCTCGGCTGTTCTCGACCACGACGGCACGGTGCTTTATTCGGACGGACGCGGTCACGGCGACGCTGAGCATGTTTCCGACTTCGACAACGACGGCAATCAGGAAATTTTCATGGTACATGAAGCCGGTAAAGGTAACAGCAACGAGATACCGTATGCGATTGACATAAAAAGATATAACAATGAAACGAACGTAATGGACGATGTTATGAAGCAGGCGGCTACGGGCGATGTCGGCAGAGGCATTATGGGTAACTTTGTTGACGATCCCAACGCACTTTCGGTATTCTGGTCGTCGTCTGTAAGTGGAATATACAAACAGGATGGAACTCAGTATGCAGCAGTGCGTCCAAGCAGCACTGGCGGTAAGGAGGATAACAGATTTATAAATTTCGGAATTTATTGGGACGACAAGCTTGATTGGGACTTACTTGACGAGAACATTCTCGGCAAGTATACTTCCAGCGGCTTAAAGAGATTTGTCTGGGCAAGCAAAGACGCTTCATATTTCCCCGGCGCTTCTTCAAATAACGGCACTAAGTCTACCCCTGTTCTCTCGGGTGACTTAATAGGTGACTGGCGCGAGGAAGTAATATTTAAAACGGGTACTGACAATCTGCGTATGTATATATCATGTATACCCACGCAGTATCGTCTGACAACGCTCATGCACGACAGCCAGTATCGCTGCGCTATTGCATGGCAGAACGTCGGCTACAACCAGCCGCCGCACACGAGCTACTACATAGGTTCGGCATCGCTTGCGAGCGGGAAAAATTATCTCGCGCCCGCAACAGAATTTACGACGGTTGAATATCCGGAAATAATCGAGGTAGAAGGCGTTTCCGTAACGCCCAAAACGCTTGATCTCGGCGTTGGCTGCACAAAGCAGCTTACCGCTGAAATCAGTCCAGCCGAAGCGACCAACTCAAGCGTTTCCTGGTCTGTTTCAAGCGGGTCGGCTGCGACGGTTGACGGCTCGGGAGTCGTTACGGGCGTAGAAAAAGGAACGGCTGTTATAACGGCAACCGTAAGGGATAACGGCAAGGTTTTCACCGACGACTGCACCGTAAACGTATATCCCATGAAATCCACGGATAGTCTTGGCGATGGTATATTTGTGACAGGCAACACTGACGAACAGAGTACACTCAACAATAATACGGCGTCGAGCGCGTCGTTCACACAGACGGGAGCTAATACGGGTGGAAAATTCTACCGTGATTTCACGCGCTATGAAGATAACAAAGCGACGCTTGCATTTACATTTAACACAGGCGGACAACAGCTTGCCAATTCAGCATGGAACTGGGAAGGACACGAATATTCCTTCCATGTGAAGCTTCTCGATGATAGCGACAGTATACTTGATTTGTCGCAGGCTTATAAAGAAAAAGCGCAGGCAACAATGTATTCTGTAGGAGAAGGAGCGGAAAGCGCTGTCAAATCAACATGGAGTCAAATAGGAACAATAGCTTCAAATGAAAACCCTATGGACAGAAGCTCGACCACATGGTATGTGACGGTTGATTTTGATTATGATAATGACAATGCGGCAATTAAAATTCTTAATTCGAACAATGGGGGGTATACAACTTCTTTCGATCTTAACGGAAAACGATTCTCGCGTCTTGAGTTTTCATCGACGAAGGACGGAGAAGGCGCAATTACATGGACTCCGAGTGTCAGCGACGTAAGCTACACAAGAACCGAAATTGATATACCCACTCCGACGCCTGAGCCGACAGCAAGTCCGTCACCGAGTCCGAGTCCGTCACCGACGCCAACTCCGACTCCAACACCGACGCCGACTCCAACACCGACGCCGACTCCAACACCGACGCCAACGCCGACCCCAACTCCAACTCCGACGCCGACTCCGACGCCGACGCCGACGCCGACTCCGACACCGACACCGACTCCGACACCAACTCCGACGCCGACTCCAACACCGACGCCGACTCCAACGCCGACACCGACTCCAACTCCAACGCCGACGCCAACTCTGACACCAACGCCGACACCGACTCCAACGCCGACCCCAACTCCGACACCGACACCGACACCAACACCAACGCCGACACCAACACCAACGCCGACGCCGACTCCGACTCCGACTCCGACTCCGACTCCGACACCTGAACCAACGGCAACGCCGACTCCAACAGCAGCACCCACTCCGACGGCAACCGCTGAGCCGAGTGTCGAACCAAGTATCGAGCCGAGCGTTGAGCCGAGCGTAAATCCCGATCCTCAGGATTACTTCACCGTTACCGCATCGGGTAAAAATATTGACGCGGAAATCCTGTATCAGAACGGAATCGGCGACGCTGTGCTTATTGCGGCGGCGTACGACAACGGCAAACTTGTTGAATGTAAGTTCGTGCCTGTAAGCTTGTCCGGCAATGTTATAAAGGAGACGATAGCGTTCAACCATGACGTTGAAAATTGCGATGTTAAGGCGTTCCTGTGGAAAAGCCTTGACAATTCCGAGCCGATTTTAAATCCGGCAATATGGAAATAAATGAGGTTAAATGAGATTATTAAAAAGCTATAAACATACGGTCGCCGCGTGCTATATCGGATATATCACGCAGGCGATAGTAAACAATTTTGCGCCAATGCTTTTTGTGATGTTCCATAACGAGTACGGAATATCGCTTGAAAAGATAGGGCTGCTTATAACGGTAAATTTCGGCACGCAGCTTCTTGTCGATTTAGTATCCGCAAGGTGCATCGATAAAATAGGCTACCGCAAGTGTGCTGTCACCGCGCACATTTTCTCAGCGTCGGGACTTGTAATGCTTGCGGTGCTGCCGGGAATATTGCCCGACCCATTTGCTGCGCTGTGCGTTGCTTCGGTAGTGTACGCAATAGGCGGCGGACTTATCGAGGTGCTTATAAGCCCCATTGTGGAGGCTGTGCCGGGCGATGAAAAAGCGTCCATGATGAGCATGCTCCATTCGTTCTACTGCTGGGGTTCGGTAGCCGTTATACTGCTGTCAACCGCTTCGTTTGCCGTTTTCGGCATCGGCGCGTGGCACGTAATCGCGTGCGCGTGGGCTGTGGTGCCGCTGTTTAACGCGGCGTACTTCTCCCGAGTGCCGATAGCGCAGCTCACCGAGGACGGCAAAGGAATGACTGCCGCGGAGCTTTTAAGGTCAAAAATATTCTGGGTGTTTGTGCTGATTATGATATGCGCCGGAGCGTCAGAGCTTGCAATGAGCCAGTGGGCTTCGGCATTTGCCGAGCAGGGACTCGGCGTGAGCAAAACGGTCGGCGATATTGCGGGGCCGTGCTTCTTCGCGCTGCTTATGGGAAGCGCGCGCGTGCTTCATTCAAAGATAGCAAACCGTGTGAATCTTACAAAATATATGGGACTGTGCGCGGCGCTTTGTGCGGCGTCGTATTTCGCGGCGGCACTTCTGCCCTACCCCGCTCTATCACTTATCGCGTGCGGACTGTGCGGATTTTCGGTCGGAGTTATGTGGCCCGGCACATTCAGTATGGCGTCCGAAAAATGTCCCACAGGCGGTACGGCTATGTTCGCGCTGTTGGCTCTCGGCGGCGACATCGGCTGTTCATTGGGGCCGTCGCTTGTCGCGTCTGCGTCGGGCGCGCTCGGCGACAACCTTAAAAGCGGAATTATTTTCGCGGCGCTGTTCCCGATAATACTTCTCGTCGGATTGATTCTGTGCCGCACGGTAAAAAATAAATAGTATGGATAAAACAAAACCGTATTCTGAAACGCGTATGTGCGTTCAAAATACGGTTTTTATAATCCGATTATATTTTATTTCTTAAATGTGTTTCTTATTATATTCATTATTTTGTTATTCGCGATAAATTCCTCTTGCTTATCGACGAACCAAAGTTTTTCGGAGTCAATATGCTTTACGGAGTAAATTGTATCTATAATCATCACAAGCGCTATAAACACTGCCGAGCCTTGCACAAGCATCGGATCCATGGCGTCTATTACACCGATTGTCGCGGGGCCTATAAATTTTACGAGCGCGACTATTCCGAAACCGAACGCAAGCAGGCTTATAATACATATTCTGCCGTTTATGTTGAGCGGCCAGCCGGTGTAGTCCCACCAGCGGCGGTCAAAGAGCTTTTCCAAAAGCCAGCCGACAAAATATTCGAGCACGCCGCAAATAACCATGCCGACCGTGAAAAGCACAAAAGTGTTTTCCACCCTTCCCAAAAGCACAAGTCCGAGAAGACCTCCTATGCCGTATATCGGGCAAAAGCAGGTTGTGAGGAAACCGCTGTTGACCCGTTTGTGCTGCTGAACGGTATAATATACGCACTCCCACGCCCAGCCTATAAAGCTGAAAAAGGCAAAGCACAGAAAATATTTACACATTTCCATTGTTCCATATCCCCTTTACATTGCGATTATCTGTCTGTATAGTTCCGTATACGCAGTGGGGTTCTTTGTGAACAGGTTCTCGTACGGTCTCTTTCTCTTGAACGTTTCGTAGAGTGAGCAATACTTGTCAACCATGCAGACTATCCACCCTTCGCGGCATTTCGGCGGCATAAGCGTCAAAGGGAACATATGCTTTACTATTATTTCCTTCTCCGTGTCCGTCAAATCGAAATCCCTGTCGGCGTTTACAAGCGCCGCTTTCGGGTGGGTAAAGCCGTGAATTCCGCGTCCGTTTCCGTCGTGCCAGTCGTACAAAAAATAGTCGTGCAGCAGCGCGCCGCGGATAAGGTCGGTTTTCTTGTATTTTATACCGAGCTTTTCCGCAAGCTTGATGCTGTAATACGCAACGGCAATCGTATGCTTTAAGCAGCTTGTGCTGCCGTGCTGTGTATATTCGTCCATTTGCCGCAGCTTTGACTGCTCAGACAGGCGTTTCATGCAGAACATAACAGAATTCATATATACACCAAACCCTTATGCACTATTTTAACAGATATATTATAACCAAATTCGCATAATATGTCAATGTGAAATTTATGTAAACTCACAAATTGTTATGTGATTGTAATAATGTCATAACAATTTTTTAAATAATTCACGGGTCTTGCCCGAAAACAAGACCCGTGAATTATTATTTATCCGATGCGATAATTATTCGTATTCTGCCGCCGCTTGACTGCGCCTTGTCGTAATACGCCGTCATGCTGTAATCACCCGATATTGCGTCGTCAAGGGGGATTTTCAGATATGTGCTTAAGTCCCTCTGATAATATACAACAACGCTGTCACTAAGCAGATAATCCTGATATCCTATTGTCGCCGTAGTACTCGTGAGGTTTGTTATTTTGCCGGGGTATGCCGTAAGCATACGCATAGACTGTATATTTGTTCCCGACACGTTTAAGCGATACGGTCCTGTGGCGCTGCTTTTAATGCCGCTTGAATATCTGCCGGAATTACCGTCTATGTCTATTTCATACATTCCCGTAGCCGGATCCGCTCTTTTTAACCAGCCGTAACTGTACATATCGCCCGTTACCTCGCTGAGTATAAGCTCGTCTATTTCTCCCGCGCTGTTTGTAGAACTGTAAAGCACGCTTGAAGGATTGAGCGTTATGCCGTCAATGCGCTGCAGATATACTCTTTTGTATGCGGACACGCCGTCGTAATAAACATTTGCCGTGTCGAGTATCTTTACATCATCCGCGACATACTCTCCGCCTATCATTCCCTTTGAAGCGTTGACTTTTCCCGATACAGAGCCGTTTTTGCTCACCGAAAGCATTGCCTGACCGTCTTTGAACGTTACGCGCACGGCAGAGTTTACCAAGGTTTCGCAATCATTTTTTGTCGCGTATTCCCTTGTTGAGCCGTCGGGAGCAACGATTGTCGCATAGTAGCTTGAATATACGGTGTTGTCGGGATTTGTAAAGTCCTTTTTACCTGCGGCGATTACAAAGCCTGCCGCAGTTCCCGACGACATACCCGACGATGTGCTTACGGAAGCCGAACCCGTTCCGGCTACTCCGGCAATCTCACCCGTTCTGCCCAAAAGAACGGTAACGGTGTCGCCGTACTTAAACGAGCCGCTCGATGAAAGCTCGCGGAACGCTTCGACGCCCTCAACATTATATTCCTTACCCGATATAGTCACGCTCTCCGGAGAGTCCTTTGTCGGCGACGCTTTCTCGTACACGCCGGTAACCTTGTCGGTATATGCGAACACAACGTCAAGTGGTTCACTGTAGTAAACTATATCGTTCACGCTTACGGCTGAAACTGTACTCTCCACTCCGCTGCGGAACACCTTTGACGAGCTGTTCGCGCCGACCTGCGCCGTCCAGTTGTCGGACGTGACTTTTACGGGGCCTGTGAGATTGTTTGTGTCATACGCAACGTAATCAACCGAGCCGTTGTCGGTGTACTTCACATTGAGCGTGTCGCCCGTTTTAAGAGAGCCTTTTATCGCGGCGTATGTCGTGCGCGTCTGATTGTTGTATACCGCCGCGCCGTCGGGTATGTCTATTTCCTCGAAGCCGCCGCTGCGGTAGCCGACTATTGAAGCGTCGGCAAGTACCGAGTACACGAAATACGACTTATATCCGTTTGACTTCTTGTCCGCATCCGGTATAAACGCGACAAGCTCGTCACCGTCGCGCACATATATTGTACCCGTCATTCCCGTAAGGCTGTCAACGAAAAACGCACCCTTGTCAAACGTTCCTGCCGACGTGTACACCTTATCCGCGCCGAGTGAGTCGTCCTCGTTAGCGGTGGCGATTACATCAACATTATCCGTCTTTGACATGTTGAACACGGGATCCTGCGAGGGACTCGCGGGGATTGACGCTTTAATCGCGTTATATGTGAGCATCATAATCTGACGGCGGTCAAGCTCATCACCTATCGACGCGTTCACGTTGTCAAGAAGGTTTAAGCCCTGCGCCTTTGAAATCTGACCGTAGGGGTACGCATCGGCAAAAGTGCTGTCGTCATAGCCGAGTACTCGCAGCATAACCGTTACCGCCTCTTCGTATGTAACAGTGTTTTCGGGGCGGTATGTCGCGTCGAGGTAGCCTACCACGTAGCCCGCGGATACGGCTGCCCTTACGTACGGCGCGTACCATGCGGTATATGGCACGTCGCGGAACGGAGACTGCTTAAGTCCCGTGGCAACGCTGTCCTTGTTCGGCGACGCGGCTATCGCTACCTTCGCGAACTCCGCGCGCGACACCTTTTTGTCGAGCATCATGTCGCCGTTTTCGTCGCCCTGCATTATTTCAAGCTCGCGCATAAGCGCCGCGGCGCCTTCCTCCTCCGTCACCGAAAAGGCGTGCGCCGGAATAATTGTCAGTGACGCGAGAAGGGATATTGTAATTAAAAGCGAAATTATCCTTTTCATATTATTTCCTTTCATTTAATCGTACCTGAGCGCGTCAATCGGGTTGAGCGCCGCCGCCTTGCGCGCCGGCATTACGCCGAAGAATACGCCGATAAGCGCCGATACGGTGAATGATACGATAATTGACGTTGTTGTCGGACGAACCGTCATTTCAAGCAGCGCTCCCGCTCCCACAGCGAGTGCGGAGCCGACTATTATTCCTATCACTCCGCCCAGACAGCTCAACATTCCCGCCTCGATTACAAATTGGGAAAGTATGTCGCGCTGCTTCGCGCCGAGTGATTTTCGTATGCCTATCTCGCGCGTTCTCTCCGTTACGGACACAAGCATGATGTTCATGATGCCTATACCCGCCACGATGAGCGAAATCGCGGCTATCGCGACAAGCATCGCTTCCATCGTGGACAAAATGCTCGACACCTGGTCTGCTATGGCTTTGAGCGCCGTTATGTTGTAGTAGTCACTGTCGCCTATCGCCTTTTCGCACATTTCCTCGATGAGCGCCTCCGTCTGTTCAACCATGTCCTGATTAAGCGCGTAAACGGAGTAGCTTGACACCTTCGCGTTTTTGTTTACGGACGTTGCGACCGTGTAAGGCAGGTATACGCAGTCGTCGTCGCCGCCTTCCTCCGAATCGTCCTTTTCCTCGAGTATGCCGACTACCTCGTACGGCACGCCCGTTATTTTTATCGTCTGTCCCAGCGCGTTGCCGCCGAATACCTCTCTCGCTATGTACGTTCCTATTACGCATACCTTCTGGCGCTTTTCCACGTCTATAAAGGTAAGCTCGCGTCCGTATTCGACATTGAGCTTTTTAAGCCCGAGATACGATTCGTTTACGCCCGTCGCGGTGCTTTGGAGCGAGTCATTGCCGTTTTTGATTACGGCGGGCATCGCTACCGTCGGAGACTGTCCGCGTATAATGTCGGGGTGTTCGTCGGCGAGAGCCTGAACCTCCTCCGGCTTTAATTCCTTGTTCGACCTGTCCATTACGTTTATCAGAACCGCGTCTATGCCGACGTCCTCAAAAACGCTGTTTACCTCGCTCGTCATGCTGCTCATAAGGCTGACAAGCGATATTACGGCGGTTATGCCTATGATTATGCCGAGCATGGTAAGCATCGAGCGGAGCTTGTTGCTTAAAATACTCGCGACCGCCATTTTAAAGCATTTCCATAAATTCATTACGTCGCCCCCTTCGCTTTTGCGTCCTCGGGAGCTTCCTCGCCCGCGCCGTGCATTTTCATAACCGTGACGTCACCCTCGACGGGTCCGTCGTAAACGATTTTACCGTCGGTTATGCGCACTATGCGCTTTGCGCGCGCGGCTATCGAGTTATCGTGCGTTATGAGTATAATCGTGTTGCCCTCGCGGTTAAGCTGCTGCAAAAACATCATAACTTCCCTGCCCGTGCGTGAGTCGAGCGCGCCGGTGGGTTCGTCGGCGAGTATTACCGACGGATCGCCCGCAAGTGCGCGCGCTATCGACACTCTCTGCTGCTGTCCGCCCGAAAGCTGCGAGGGGTAGTTGTGCGCCTTCGATTTCAAGCCAACACGGTCGAGAGATTCAAGCGCGCGTCTGCGCTGCTCGCTTTCCCTCATGCCCGCGTAAAGAAGCGGGAGCTGCACATTTTCGAGTACGGTGAGCTTCGGGAGCAGGTTGTACTGCTGGAATATGAAGCCGAGCATCTTGTTGCGCACCTCGGCAAGCTCATCCTGCGTGTAGTTTGTGATTGCTCTGCCGTTCAGCTTATACGTGCCTTTCGTCGCCACATCAAGGCAGCCGATTATGTTCATACATGTGGATTTGCCGCTGCCGGACTGTCCGACTATCGCGACAAATTCGCCTCTGTCTATAGTAAGGGATATACCGTCAAGCGCGTGTACGCTTACGTCGCCCGTGCGGTATATCTTGTATACGTCTTTCATTTCCACAAGCGGTGGCATATCCTTTTTCATCGCCTTTCATATCAGATTTTAAGAGCGTGATCAGTTTGGAGGTCCGCCCATACCGCCGCCCGCGCCGCCTTGACGCATACCGCCGCCCGCAGCACCGCCCTGACGCATACCGCCGTTCATGCCGCCCATGCCCGGCATCTGTCCGGGCATACCGAAGCTCGCGTCCTCGCTGCTCGATTTGGTGTTGAGCGTTCTTACGCTGTCGCCGGCGCCGAGTCCCGATTTAACCTCTATATAATCGTTATCGTTAAGTCCCGTCTCTATCTTTATCGCGCGATAGCCGTCGGGTATCTCTATTCCGGCAGGTACATCAGGAATATTGTTTTCCGCGTCGGGATTTTCACGACGTTCCTTTATTGCGTCTGTCACGTCGCCGGTGTGCTGTGTGCCGTCGTCCTTTACGAATACGATGTTGCCGCGGTTGACGCTGTTTACGGGTATTGCAAGCACATTGTCGGCTTCTTCGACCACTATTTCCACGTCAACATTCATACCCGGCAGCAGGCTGCCATAATCTTTTATCTGTATTTCAACGGTGTATGTCGTTACTCCGTTTGTGTTCACGCCGTCAACAGGCACTTTCGTTACCTCGCCGACAAACTCGCCTTCCACCGCGTCGGCGGTTACGGTCGCTTTCTGCCCCGTCTTTACGAGTGCGATTTCCGTTTCGTCAACCTCAAGAGAAATTTTCAGGCTCGAAAGATCGTATATTACGCACAGCGCCTCGGTGCTGTTTGTGGAGTCGCGCGTGTCGCCGTTTTTAGCGTTTTTCTTTACGACAGTACCCTCGATCGGCGCTTCCACGACGAAATCCTCAACCGCATCCTCCGCCTTTTTGAAGTTTGTTTTCGCGTCGTCGAGCGCGAGCTGCGCCGATTTTATCGCGCTGTCCTGTGAATATGTGTCGTTCTGTATTACCTGTTTCTGCAAATTCAGCACCGCGTCGTCATACGACAGCTGCGCGTTGTCGAGCGCGGTCGTGACCGTATCGGATTTTATGTACGCCACCTGCTCGCCGGCGTATACCCTGTCGCCTTCGTCTATGTCGAGCGACTCGACCGTTCCGGAAACCTTCGCGGTAATCGCCTGCGTATCTGCATATTCAAAATTCACGCTTTCCGCGCATGCTGCGCCGTTTACAACCGCGCTGCCGCGATCGGTCGTTGTAAGCGCACCGGGATTTGCAACCTCAACAGTCGCGTATACAAGCATATTGTGCGCCGCCGTCGATACGGGTGCCGACGATTTTTCCGTCACTGTTCCCGAAAGAGTGTCACCTGACGCGGTTACGGTAACTTCCGCGCTGTCGCCCACGGCTATGTTTTCCGCGTCGGAAATGTTAAACGGTATGCGCAGCTTCATTGTATTGTCATCATATATCTCGGCAATCTGCATTCCCACGTTTACGGTGTCGCCCTCTTTTACGGATATACTTGCCGCCTTTCCGTCTATATCCGCCTTTACATACTGGTCGTCATACGAGCTTTGCGCGTCGTTTAAGCTGTTGAGAGCCTTGCTTATCGCATTTTGTGTGCTCTGCGTGGCAATGTTGTTCGAGTCAATCGTATTGCTGCGCTGCTTTACCGCGTCGATATACGCCTGCTGTGCCTTTGTGACGGCGTTCTGCGCGGTGGCAAGCGAATCACGCGCTTCCTCATCGTCAAACTGGTAAAGCTTGTCGCCCTTTTTAACGGTGTCGCCCTCCTTGAAATAGTCAGCCGTAATGTCGCCCGA
>CANQQS010000013.1 GCA_947626045.1 uncultured Clostridia bacterium
TTCCTTCGGCGTAACGTCTATGTCCATGTAGTCGTTAAGCCAGCTTAACGGTAAATTCATTTATTTTCATTCCTTTCGATTATTTTTGCGGGTTGGTAAATTATGATTTAACGATGTAAACGCGGGCGACCGCAAGGGTCGCCCCTACGAAAACGGGCTGTCGAGGGCGCCAGCCCCTACGGCGCACTATTTACAAATAACGGGTGTAGGGGACGGCGCCCTCGACGTCCCTCATTACATTACGCCGCTAAATCAAAATTTACATTCCCTCTATTCCCCGAACAAACTTTTCCAATTCCCTCGGGTTTGTAAACGTATACGCGTTTTTGCCTTCTATATCTTTCAAACGCTCCATCAATTCCAAATTTCTTTTCCGCTTTTTCCGTCCGCCCCAAAACACCCAGCGCAGGAACTCGAAATCAATTTTTTCCTCGCAGCCCGCGCCCATATCGGGGCGCGTTTTGCCGCTGTACATTATCCGCCGCTTTATCACGCGGTAAAGGCACAGAAACCTGTTGAAATCAAGGAATATGACCGTATCCGCCGCGTCAATGCGCTCCTTCCAGAGTATGCGCCTATAGCTGCCCTCGATTATCCAGCGGTCTTTTTCAAGCTCCTTTTTCACGCGCTCGGTTTTGTATTCGTCGCTGCTTTCTACCCAGCCGGGAAGCCAGTGTATCGTGTCAAAATGCAGCGGCTCGATGCCGAGCGCCGCGCCCAAGCGTCTTGCGAGAGTCGATTTGCCGCAGCCGGAAAAGCCGATAATCATAATTTTATCCATGATTTAGAATTGACGCAAAAAGCGCAAATCATTTTCAAAGAACAGTCTCAAATCGTTTATATCATACTTACCCATCGCAATTCGCTCGAGACCGATACCGAACGCGAAACCGGAATAAATCTCGGGGTCAATGCCGCAATTTGCCAGCACCTTCGGGTGAACCATACCGCAGCCGAGAATTTCAATCCAACCCTCGCCCTTGCACATCGGGCAGCCCTTGCCGCCGCACTTGAAGCACGATATGTCAAGCTCCGCCGACGGCTCGGTAAACGGGAAATGGTGCGGTCTGAAGCGCACCCTCGTTTCGTCGCCGTAAAGGCGGTGAATGAACATTTCGAGCGTACCTTTAAGGTCAGCCATCGTAACGCCCTTGTCAACGACAAGTCCCTCGATCTGGTGGAACACGGGCGAGTGCGTCGCGTCAACCGCGTCACTTCTGTAAACCTTGCCCGGCGCGATTATGCGTATCGGCGGCTTCTGCTTCTCCATTACGCGCACCTGCATACCGGACGTCTGCGTTCTCAAAACGACGTTGTCGCTTACGTAGAACGTGTCCTGCGTGTCGCGCGCGGGGTGGTTCTTCGGGATATTTAAAGCCTCGAAATTATAGTAGTCAAGCTCCACCTCGGGACCGTCGGCAATCTCGAATCCCATACCGATAAACGTGTCCTTAATGTTGTTCATTACCTTTGTGAGCGGGTGAAGCTCGCCGCGCTCCTGCGCCCTGCCCGGCATCGTAACGTCGATAACCTCGGCTTTGAGCTTTACCTCCTCGATTTTCGCGGCAATTTCAGCCTTCTTTGTCTCAATCATACCTTCGACCTGCGAGCGAACCTCGTTCGCAAGCGCGCCGATTACGGGGCGTTCCTCGGCTGTGAGCTTGCCCATGCCCTTCAAAACGGCTGTGATCTCGCCCTTTTTGCCGAGGTACTTAATGCGAAGCTGCTCGAGCGCGTCAAGATTTAACTCGCCCGCAAGCGCTTCGTGCGCCGCCGCTCTGATCTCTTCAAGTTTTTGTTTCATCATATTTCTCCTTCCGATTTGCTATAGCGGACCGGTTAATTAGACCGCGTAGGTGCGACCTTAACGGTCGCCCGTTTTGATGCGGCTCCGAGGGCGAACGCGGTTCGCCCCTACAACATCAATCACGCAGTTTTAATAAACCTAAAAAGCACACTCTGTCCCGCATTGGGACGAAGTGTGCTCATATTACTCCGCGGTACCACCCGACTTCCGATTTTACTCGGCGCTCTGTTATGGATAACGGCATTACCCGTCGCGGACTACTTGCCTGTGGTTTCACCCGCGCGGCTCCGGAATGAAATTTCGCGCCGCGCTCTTACCGCGTAAACTCCCAGCTCATTAATCTACGCTCTCTCTGTGGCGAAACGCGCGCTACTTTGTTCCTTCATCGCTTTTCATATTCAATTCGGTGGTATTGTAACATATATTTTTTGAAATTGCAAGGGGTTTGTGCAAATAATTTGCAAACATTGATGTTGCGAATTATTACCTCACAGTCATATTGCCGATACCGATATAACCCCTATCACCTACAATTATTTTTAACTGTAAACCATAGCTTACAGGTATTGAAACTGTTTTAGGTAATGCTTCTGGTTCAATTTCAAACTCTTTTACAGTTCTTCCGTCAACAATAAATGATACTAATTTATCTTTTTGTTCGTTGGCTGTATGACCTATTGTACATTCGATAGTGGAGTATTTGCTATTGAGATTGAATAAAGCATATCCATTACTTGTAAAATTTAATCCGTTACTATATTTTTCACCAGCCATTTCAAAACTTTTCCCTTGAGATGATAAGTATGTACTACAACTCGATTTATCATATGGCGGACATTCTTCAAGGAAAACCGTTCCTTCTGGAACCATTTCGTCCCACAGGTATACGCTTTTCGTGTTTCCGTCCCATGTTACCTGCATATCGGCAAGATTTGCCGTGCCTCTTACCGGCATATACGTTGTGCCGTTTGCAATAAACGGCTCGATTGTGCTGCCGTTTGCATCCTTCAGTTCACACAGGACATTATCCTTATAAACCTTGATGTTGTCATATGTAACCTCAAGCATCTCGGTGCGGCTTTTCGCATATGCAAACCCGCACGTTAAAACCGAGCCGATTATAATACCCGTTACAAGATTTTTGGCTTCTTTTTTCATGATTTAATCCTCCGTTTACGCATTAAATGAGTAATTTTGTTTTACTTTTGCATATTATAACATATCATATATGTAAAGTCAACAAGAAATTTTAACCTTTATACATAAATAATGCGAAATAAGATTAATGTATACGTAGTATAATATTTTTGGGGTGAGATTACATGGATGAGATAGAAAGAAATATTGAAAAAGAAAAAGAATATGTTAGAAACAGGATTACCGCATTACGCCTGAAAGCTGATATTTCCGAATATCAAATGAGCTTGGAACTCGGACAAAACAGAAGCTATATTCAATCAATCTCATCCGGTAAAGCAATGCCGTCAATGGCGGGATTTTTCAACATCTGCGACTACTTTAACATAACGCCCGTTGAGTTTTTCGACGATTCCGTAAAGGAACCGGCACTGTTAAACGAAGTTTTCAGCTCTATGAAAAATCTCTCCGAGGACGATCTCGAATTGATACGCTCAATCGCGCAGCGGCTCAATGAAAAATAACCCCTCAGGCAGTAATTGTCCTGAGGGATTTTTGTATTGTAATAAATATACAAAGAAAACCCCCGAAGATCTCGCTCATCTTCGGGGTTTCGCTTTTGGTGTGATTCATGTCGTGGTAATGATCTCCCTGATTGATATATATTATACTCTATATTTCGCGATGTGTCAATAGTTTTGCGGGAAATACGATTTTAATCCCAGTCAATATTCTCATGCGAAACGGTGTCGCCCCTCTTGAAATCTTCTTCGGCGCGTTTCATATCCGCCGCCTCGCGCGGCGTCGCTTTCGTGTAGTCGGGATCCCACGCAAGAACAACGCGCTTTACAAATTCGTTTATCAGGCTCTGTTCGCTTTCGGGAAGCATCTCCATCATATCTATAGTTTCTTTTGTCAGTGCGGACATAGTAATCATCACCTTTCTCACTTGTAAATATCGCCTCTGCTGCCTATATCCATTATGTAAAGTATTTCCAATTCATCTTTGATATATTTATATATTACCCTATATTTTCCTATGCGCAGTCTTTTACGTCCGTCGTCAAAGCCCTGCATAAGCTTTATATCACCCTCCGGCGGTGACTTGACCAGTCCTTCTATACCGGTTTTTATTCTTTGCTTTGCCGGTCTGTCAAGAGACTGTATAAACTTTACGGCTTTTTTACTGTACTCAATCTTCATAATCTTCGTCCGCTTTTCAGTATTTATTAATCTAATTTTATCATACAATCTCCTTTTATTCAATACATATTTTTATGATTTTCAATTTTCAATCAGCCTCACAGCGGCGACGGTCATATCGTCGAGGACGGAGCCGCGGCTTTTTTTAACAGCGGTGTCCATGACGGACTGCGCCATTTCGTCCATTTCGTCGAACGGCTTTTGAATTTCCTTTTTGAGCCAGTCGGTACGCGCCGCGCCGAAACCGGCTTCGCTTATGCCGTCGCTCATCATCAGTATAACGTCGCCGTCGGCGAGCTTCTTCACCTGTCCCTCGACGTTTATGCCGCCCGCAATTCCCGCCGGAAGCGACACGGAAAATATCGTTTCAACATTTGCGCCGTGCATTATCACGCTTTCCGCGCTTCCTATCTTGAAAAACTCGCATATGCCCGTCATAAGGTCCACGCTCAAAAGGTCGATCGTCGAAAAACTCTCGTCATCGAGCTTTAAGCACAGCGCGGAGTTGATCATGTCAATAGCCGTTCTCACGCCGAAGCCCGACGTTAAAAACTCGCGCAGGAGCCGCAGCGTCATGCGGCTTTCAGCCATAGCGCGGCTGCCGCTGCCCATGCCGTCGGAGATTATTATGTACCGCTTGTAATCGCCTGCGGAAAAACTGTCCGCGCCGTCGCCCGATACCTCGGAAAAGTCGCGGCACGTCTGACGTATCGCGACGTCAACGCTGAATTTCGCCTTCGAGAAAAACCGCATATACGCGCCCGAGCCTTCCTCGTCGTACGCCATCGGCGCGTCGAGAACCTCCTCAAGCACGCGCGTGATAAGCGCCTTTTCGGACGGCTTGTTCACCCTTAAAAACACCTCGTACTTACCCTGACCGTCCTCGACGACGTTCACCTCGTACGCCGTTATGTCATTCTTACAAAGTCCGTTCGCAATATCCTCCTCGGCGCGTTCGCGGAAATCGAAGCCCTCGGTTATATTGCCCGCCATTTCGTCCATAAGCTCCGCTATCTCGCGGTACTGACGCGTTACAAGGTCGCGCGACTCGCACGCCTCCCCCACACGCACGAGCTGCTTTTTGTAAAGCTCGTACACGTGATTGAATTCGACGACGAAAAGCTCGGTGCGTATGCACTTTTCGCGGAACGACGCGGGTACGTTGTCCATCGCGAGTATGCCTTTTTCTTCTATTGTGGTGAGCAGGAGCATAATATTTTTATATGTAAGTCCGAAATCCTTTTGCCAGCACTTCGCCGAGTTCGGGCAGCCGTCGCACACGCGGTCGGCTGTTTCGTCGAGCAGCGCGCCGACCTCCTTGCCGTAGGATTTGAGCCGTTTCTCGCTCACTTCCTCAAAACATTCCTCAAGGCTTTTGAACGCGTCGGCTGTTTTTTCGAGCCGCATCGTGAGGTACTCCTTAACGCGCACGTCGGGGCTTAACGACTCAAGCTGTATCGTTCGGTTGAAAAACGAACCGATAATATTGTGTACGCGCCTCGGCGTGAGCGCGAAAAACGACGCGCCGAGCGCGACCTCTATTACCGATACGGGAAGCTCAAAGCTGCCGCCGACGTACAGAAACGCAATCGAGCAGCCTGCCATAAAGCCGAGCGCCGCGCCGAACCTGCCGAAACCCTTTAGGATATTCGCGCAAATCGCGCTTATGCCGAATATGCCCATGGTCACGATTGCCGACGGTGATGACATCGACGTTAAAAAGCCTATGCTCAGTCCGCCGCTGCCCGCCGACGTTAAGGACGTGTGGTACGCTATGCACAGCACCGCGTACACCGACAGTATATCGGCAAAGCTGATGTTCGGCGGAAACACAATCCCCGAAAGCCCGGTTATGAGCACTCCCGCGCTTACCGCCACGCTTATAAGCTCGTCCTGCGGCGCTTTCATGCCGCTGCGGCGGCTCGTGACAAATTCCTCCGACTTGCGGAAAATTATGTACATAACGCCCGACACGGCTGACTCCACAAGCAGCATAAGAATATCGTAAAACCCTTGGTAGTTGTATATGAGATACATTATTCCGCCGACGAGCATTGACGCGGCGCAGGCGGCGGCGTTGTAAATATCGCCGTCCTTTTTTCTGACGCGTGAGTATATCCAGTACACGAGCGCGGCGACGAGATATTTCACGACCGCGCTACGTCCGCCGCATGTCATAAGACCTACCGCCATCGCGGCTATGCCCACGTACGCTATGCTTTTATCGAAGCATGCCGCGAAAAACGCCGCGCCGAACGGGTACATTCCCAACACCGACGCGCGCGAGGCAAGCAGCAGTATTCCCGTCCTCCACCCGTCGTGCAAAAGCGGCGAGCGGAGATTTTCAGCGTTTATTTTATCCTTTATATCGGGTTGTGTCATTAAAATCATTCCTCCGTGGGACGGCGCAGACTGCCGCCTTATGTATAACGGAACAATTATAACACGCCGCGCGCGTATATTTTGTCATATACGGTTGTCAAATAATAAAAACATTTCGACAGTTTTCTTTGACAACGGCGCGCACGTATGATATAGTATTTTAAACACGTTCAGCGGAGAGATAAATATGAAAAGAATACTGATTTTTTCGGACACGCACGGCTGCACCGACCCGTGCATTGAAATTATAAACAACTCACCGAAGCCTTACGCGATAATCCACGCCGGCGACTACACACGCGA
This sequence comes from uncultured Clostridia bacterium, assembly GCA_947626045.1. GTDB lineage: Bacteria > Bacillota > Clostridia > UBA1381 > UBA1381 > Hominilimicola. The sequence continues at coordinate 6,833 of CANQQS010000013.1, forward strand.
CGCGGAGGATTTGTCGTACATTTACCCCGACATACCGCTCTATTACGTCAAGGGCAACAACGACTTGCTCTCGCGCGCATCGTCAGATATAACGATTATGGCTGAAGGCGCTAAAATATTCGTCACGCACGGTCACGAGCAGCGTGTAAAGTACGAGCCGACGCTCACGACGCTTAAAGCGCGCGCCGCGAAGGTGAACCCGTCGCTTGTGATTTTCGGTCACACACACACGCCCTACACCGAGTATTGGGGTAACGCCGTAATTTTAAACCCCGGCAGCGTGCGCTATTCAAAAACCTACGCCGTCGCCGAAATCGACAATGGTAAGGTTACAACAAAAATTCTCGATATTGAGTGATGTATTCACATTTTTTCGTATTTACAAAAAATTAACAAAAAACAGTGGTAATTATTTCGTATTTGTGGTATAATAGGGAATAGTGATGTAAAAAAGCCGGTTTGTGCGGGTTTTTTATAAGGATAAAATACATGAGGAGATATAAGCATGGGCATATTTGACAAATTATTCGGCTCGTATTCGGACAGGGAGCTTAAAAAGGTTTATCCCATAGCCGACAAGGTTATCGCGCTCGAGAAGGACATGGAAAAGCTTTCCGACGCGGAGCTTAAAGCGAAAACACCCGAATTTAAGGAACGTCTCAAAAACGGCGAGACGCTCGACGACCTTCTCCCCGAGGCGTTCGCGGTAATGCGCGAGGCAAGCCGGAGAGTTCTGGGCATGAAGCACTTCTACGTGCAGGTTGTCGGCGGCGTAATACTGCATCAGGGACGTATCGCCGAAATGAAAACAGGTGAAGGTAAAACGCTCGTTTCGACGCTTCCGGCGTATCTTAACGCGCTTACCGGCAAGGGCGTACATATCGTCACAGTGAACGATTACCTTGCAAAGCGAGACAGTGAGTGGATGGGTAAGGTTTACCGCTTCCTTGGCATGAGCGTCGGTCTTATTATACACGACCTCGACAACGCCGAGAGACGTGAGGCTTACGCCGCCGACATCACGTACGGCACGAACAACGAACTCGGTTTTGACTACCTCCGTGACAACATGGTCGTGCACAAGGAAGAAATGGTACAGCGCGGTCACAATTACGCCATCGTCGACGAGGTTGACTCTATCCTTATTGACGAGGCGAGAACGCCGCTTATTATTTCCGGCATGGGCGAGGACGCAAACGAATTATACCGCGTGGCGGACATGTTTGTTAAGCGCCTTAAAAAGCACGTCGTAACGGAGCATGACGACAAGCAGCTCGACGAGGATCTTGACGCCGACTATATCGTTGACGAAAAGGCACGCACCGCGATGCTTACGCCGCGCGGCGTTAAAAAGGCGGAGCAGGGCTTCGGAGTGGAAAACCTCTCCGACCCCAATAACATGAAGCTGCAGCACCACATCAATCAGGCATTGCAGGCGAACGGCGTTATGCACCGCGACCAGCAGTACGTCGTTCAGGACGGCGAGGTGCTTATAGTCGATGAATTTACGGGACGTATAATGCCCGGCAGACGTTACAGCGACGGTCTGCACCAGGCTATCGAGGCAAAAGAGGGCGTTAAGATCGAAAACGAGTCGAGAACGCTCGCGACAATAACGTTCCAGAATTTCTTCCGTCTTTACGGCAAGCTGTCGGGTATGACAGGTACGGCGCTCACCGAGGAAGAAGAGTTCCAGCATATATACAAGCTCGACGTTGTGGCTGTTCCGACGAACAAGCCCGTTATAAGAATTGACGAACACGACTCTGTTTACAAAACCGAAAAAGGCAAGTTCATGGCTGTCATAAAGCAGATCCAGGAATGTCACGCTAAAGGTCAGCCGGTGCTTGTCGGCACAGTCAACGTCGATAAGTCCGAGCTTCTGTCGGCGCTTTTGAAGCGCGTCGGCATCAAGCACGAGGTGTTAAACGCTAAATACCACGCGAAAGAGGCGGAAATCATCGCGCAGGCGGGTAAAAAGGGTGCCGTAACCATTGCCACAAACATGGCGGGCCGTGGTACGGATATTATGCTCGGCGGTAACGCGGAGTACATGGCGAAGCACGAAATGGCGAAGCAGGGCTTTGACGACGAGCTTATAGCGGAAGCGACAGGCTTCGGCGACACCGACGACGAGGAAATCATAAACGCCAGAAAGGTGTTCACCGAGCTTAACAACAAATTCAAGGAGCAGATCCGCCCCGAACAGGAGGAGGTCGTGCGTCTGGGCGGTCTGTATATAATCGGCACGGAGCGTCATGAGTCGAGACGTATCGACAATCAGCTCCGCGGTCGTGCGGGACGTCAGGGCGACCCGGGCGCGTCAAAGTTCTTCCTTTCGCTCGACGACGACCTGATGAGAATTTTCGGCAGCGAGAGGGTTAAAACGATGGTAAACGCTCTCGGTCTTGAAGAGGACGAACCGATCGAGGCGAAAATGCTCACGAACGCCATAGAAAACGCGCAGAAGAGCCTTGAGAGCCGCAACTTCGATTCACGTAAGCACGTACTCCAGTACGACGAGGTCATGAACGAGCAGCGTAAGATTATATACTCACAGCGTCAGGCGGTGCTTGACGGCGAAGATATAAGCGGCACGATAAAGGGTATGATCGAGGCTTGCATAGACAGCGCGCTCGACGATTATATCGGCATTTCGGAGGTGCCCGAGGAATGGAATATCCGCGCGGTTACAGAATTCGCGAACACAAACCTCAACGCGAAGGGTGAGTTTAAAATTGACGACAGCGAGCTTGAAACGATAACGCGCAACGATGTCAAGGACGAGCTTATGGAAATAGCGATGAAGCGTTACGCCGAGCAGGAGGAAATATTCGGCGAGAATATGCGCGAGCTTGAAAGAGTGCTTATGCTGCGCGTGGTCGATACACTCTGGATGGATCACCTCGACGAAATGGAGCATGTAAAGCGCGAGATAGGTCTTAGGGCATACGGTCAGCACGACCCCGTTGTCGAGTACAGAAACGTCGGCAGCGAGCTTTACGAGGGCATGCTCGACAGCATAAAGAAAGACACGGTGCGCTACGTATTAACGGCGCAGCCGCGTATCAAGATTGAGCGCGAGCAGGTGGCAAAACCTATGGATACGGGCGGCGACGGTTCGCTTTCACAGACGAAAAAGGCTAAAAAGCAGCCGGGCAGAAACGATCCCTGTCCCTGCGGCAGCGGAAAGAAATACAAGCACTGCTGCGGCAAAAATAAATAATGCCGAAAAATTTTAACCGAAAGAAGTGATAATATGTTAGAGTACGACGAGTACCGCCTGAGACTTCAGGGTCTCGAAAAAAGCATAACGGATTTGAGGGATTCACTTTGACATCGCATCGGCGCAGGAGGAAATAACAAAGCTCGAAGGCGAGGCTGTCAAAGAGGACTTCTGGGACGATATGGAAAACTCCCAGAAGGTGCTGCAAAGGACGAAGCAGCTTAAAGACAAGGTTGAAGCTTACGAAAATTTAAAGAGTAAATGGGAGGACACGCTCGTTCTTATCGACCTCGCGAACGAGGAAAACGATGAGAGCTTTCTTCCCGAAATAACGCAGACGGCGAAGGAAATCGAGGAAGAAATCGACAAGATGACGCTCGAAACGCTTTTGTCGGGTCAGTACGACAAGAGCAACGCCATTATGACATTCCACGCGGGCGCAGGCGGCACTGAGGCGCAGGACTGGTGCGAAATGCTCATCAGAATGTACCAGATGTGGGCGCAGAAGAACGGCTACACGTTCGAGATAGTGGATTCGCTCCCGGGCGACGAGGCGGGCATAAAGAGCTGCTCGGTCGAGATCACCGGTCTTAACGCCTACGGATACTTAAAGGCTGAAAAGGGCGTACACCGACTTGTGCGCATATCGCCGTTCAACAGCGCGGGCAAGCGTATGACGTCGTTCGCGTCGGTCGAGGTTATGCCGGAGCTTGACGACGATGTAGAGGTAGACATCCGCCCCGAGGACATAAAAATGGAGGCGTTCCGCGCGTCGGGCGCGGGCGGCCAGCATATAAACAAAACCTCGTCGGCTGTGCGTTTAACGCATATACCGACAGGTATAGTCGTGTCGTGCCAGACGCAGCGCTCGCAGTTCCAGAACAGGGATTACGCCATGAAGATGCTAAAAGGTAGGCTCGTCGAGCTTGCGGAGCGCGAGCAGAAGGAAAAAATCTCCGATTTGCAGGGCGTGCAGATGGACAACGGCTGGGGCAGTCAGATACGCTCCTACGTTTTTCAGCCCTACACTATGGTCAAGGATTTGCGCACAGGCTACGAAATGGGCAACATCGGCGCGGTAATGGACGGAGAGCTGAACGGATTTATAAACGCGTACCTTAAAGCGGCGAGCCTCGGCACGCTGAGCAAGTAACATAGGGACACTAAAGTAAAAAGGGACACTAAAATGGGGACACTAAAGTTTTAGTGTCCCCTGTTTTTATTTTCAGATATTGTTCGGCACCGGTTCGCCGAATACAGGCAAGCCGTTCTCGTCGTAGTCAAACACCTTCGCGCGCGCGTGGCGGTTGTTGTCGTCGAGCGGATCACCCTCGGTTTCCTTGTAGCTGCGGCTGTGGTATATAAGCACGTCTCTGCCGTTATCGGTCGTGAAGCTGTTGTGACCGGGCCCGTACTGACCCGCGCCGTCGCTTGACATAAACACCGGCACGTCGCTCTTGCACCACGATATGGGATTTAATATGTCGCTGTCCTCGTCCGCCCAGAGCATACCCATGCAGTAGTGGCAGCCGGTGTCGGACGCGGAATACGTCACTATCACCTTGCCGTTGCGCCGAAGCACGGCGGGGCCCTCATTCACCTCAAAGCGGTGCTTCTCCCAAGGGTACTGCGGCGTTGTGAGCAGCATCGGCTTCGTTTCGAGCGTCCACGGATTTTTCATCCGCGCCATAAAAAGCTCCGACGGGCCGCCGTGGTACATGACCTGCGCCCAAATTACGTACTGCTTGCCGTCCTTGTGGATAAAGCTTGTCATGTCGAGCGAAAAGCTCTCGTGTCCTACGTCTATCTGTCCGAGTTCCTCCCACTTCCCCGTAATGGGGTTCTCACCGCGGCAGCGCAGAACGTACGGGCGTATACTCCACCTGTCCGCGCTGGAGCTTGCGGTAAAATATATGTACCATACATTGTCTATATAGTGAAGCTCGGGCGCCCAGATAAGTCCCGACATCGCGCCAGTCATGTGTCTTTTCCATACAATGAATGAGTCGGCTGTCAAAAGACCGTTGAGCGTCCTTGCGCGTCTTATTTCAATGCTGTCGTACTGCGGAATTGTGCCTGTGAAATAGTAGTAGCCGTCGGTGTGGTAATGCACGTAAGGGTCGGCGCGCTGGTACACCAGTGGGCTGTTGTATATCTGCTCTTTGTCCATGTGTGATTGTCCGCCTTTCGGAATTTTCAAACATTGTATATGATACCACCATTCCGCGCGTTTGTAAATGGTTTTTTGAAGAAAAAATGGGGAATTTTTGGATTTTTGCGGGCGAACACGGTTCGCCCCTACGGCGGGACGTCGGGGCGCCGTCCCCTACACCCGTATTTTTAATTTTACACCGTAGGGGCTGGCGCCCTCGACAGCCCGTTCACCTACTTCACAAACTGCCTTCCCGTATTATCGACGCTATAATCGCTGCTGTACACAAGCTCGGAAACGGTCACGAGGTTATAGTCGCACTCGAGCGCCTCGATGATTTTCGGCAGGATATTGGCGGTGTTTTTCGTGCCGGTGTGCAGGAGAATAATATCGCCCGCCTTCGTCTTTTTGACGCACCTGTTATATATCGACTCCGCCTCCGCGTCACCGTAGTCTATACCATCCACCGACCACTGTATGTACTGTCTGCCGCTGTCCTCTATCGCCTTGACGACGGTGTTGTTATAGCCGCCGGACGGTGCGCGCGCAAGGCGCGGCTTCACGCCCGAAGCCTTCTCGATTGCCGCGTCGGCTTTGTCGAGGTCGGCTGTTATTTCCTTCGCGCTTAAAGCGGTATAGTCGGCGTGGTTGTAGGAGTGGTTGCCTATCTCGTGACCCGCGTCGGCAATTTTTTTGAGCGACGCGCCGCACCTCGACGCCCACTCTCCCGTTACAAAAAACGTCGCCTTGCAGCCGTACTCGTCGAGCGTCTTAAGCACCGCGTCAACGTCCTCGTCGCCCCACGCGCAGTCAAACGTGAGCGCAATTTTATTATCGTCACGCTCTACGCTGTATATCGGTATTTCTCTGCCGTTCACATTAAAGACGCTCACGGCGCGCGGCACGGAAAACCCTATGACAAACGCTGCCGCAAGCGCGAGAGCGGCGATTATGACGTGTTTTAATCTGAATACAAAGAATTTCACAGCCGTCGCCTCCCGAAATAGTTGTTTGTACTATTTTATTCGGCGCGGCGCGCATATATTACGTCAAATCACAAAAGCCACGACGGCAGGTTTTTCTTCGGCTCCGGCTTTTTCTCCGCCTCCGTCTTCTTTGCGGGAGCGCTTTTCTTTGCCGTTTCCGTTTTCTTTACCGTTTCTACCGCGGTCTTTTTCGGCGCGGCTTTCGGCTTTTCGGTTTTCTTCGGTTCGGGTGCGGACGTTTTGAGGTTCTTGACGCACTCGTCCACTTCCTTCTTCGTTTCGAGCGGCGCGCTGCGGAAGCGTCCCTCAAACACTTTTCCCTCTCTGCCGTTTACATTGTTGAAATAGCGCGCGTAAACGGTCGTGAGCGACTTTACCGCCATTGATATACCGTTTGACGGCTCTTTTACAGCCATGCGTATCTCGGTTTTCGTTATTTCCAGTCCGTACACCTTGCCGCCCCCGAACTTTTCAGCCGCGATTTCGGCAAACCTTTTTTTGTCAGCGTCGGTGACGTAAAGCTCGCTTCCGCGAAGCGATACGTAGTAATTGCCGCTCTTGCTCACTTCTCTTGCCTGTCTTGCCATTTTAGTGTCCCCTTTCATTTGTTTTAGTGTCCCCAGTTTACTTTTATGTCCCCATTGTATCACATTTTCGGCGGGGACACTAAAACATTTTTATTACAATTCAAAGACACGCTTGTAATAAAGCGGCGGCGCGCGGAATAATTATTATTCATGAAATGATGGAGGAACGGACTATGGAAGCATATCACAACAAAACGGCACAGGAAGCCGCCGCGCTTTTGCATACCGATATAAAGGACGGACTGACGGTCAAGGAGGCTGCGCGAAGGCTCAAGGAAAACGGTAAAAACAAGCTGCGCGGCAAAAAGAAAAAGAACATATTTGTAAAATTTATCGAGCAGTTCAACGATTTTATGATAATAATACTGCTCGCGGCGGCGGCTGTGTCGTTTTTTACGTCGTTTCTTCAGGGTGACGCGGACATATCCGAACCGCTTATAATACTCGCGATAGTCGTCGCGAACGCGATACTCGGCGTGACGCAGGAGGAACGCGCGGAAAAGAGCCTTGAAGCGTTAAAAAAGCTGTCGTCGCCGCACGCGCAGGTCGTAAGGAGCGGCAACATTATAACGGTTGACGCGGAGGACGTTGTGACGGGCGACGTTATCGCCGTTTCAGCGGGCGACCTGATACCTGCCGACTGCCTTTTAATATCGTCAAGCTCGCTCACGACAGATGAATCATCGCTTACGGGCGAGAGCCTTAACGTCACAAAGTCGGCTGATGCGGTATCCGACCTTCACGCGCCGCTCGGGGACAGAAAAAATATGCTGTTCGCGTCCACGTCCGTTACGGGCGGCAAGGGGCGCGCCGTAGTCACCGCCGCGGGCATGGATACCGAAGTCGGAAAGATAGCCGATATGCTGCTCACCGAGGAACGGGAGCAGACGCCGCTGCAGAAAAAGCTCGCGGACACGGGTAAAACGCTCGGCATAGCCGCGCTCGCTATTTGTCTTGCGGTGTTCGTGACGGGACTTTTCAAGCACCTGCCGCCGCTCGAAATGTTTATGACGGCGGTTTCGCTCGCGGTCGCGGCGATACCCGAGGGACTTCCGGCAATCGTGACGATTATGCTCGCGCTTGGCGTTATGCGCATGTCGGGCAAAAACGCGATCGTGCGCAATCTGCCGTCGGTCGAAACGCTCGGCGGCGCATCGGTAATCTGCTCCGACAAAACCGGCACGCTCACCGAAAACAAAATGACCGTGACAAAAATCGTATCGCATGACGAGCCGCTTTTAATGCAGTGCTGCGCGCTTTGCTGCGACAGCGCGGAGGGTAATAAAAATCCCACGGAGATCGCGCTTCTGCAAGCCGCGAAGGAGCGCGGCATCGACAAATCCACGCTCGACCGCCGTTACCGACGCGTCGCGGAGATACCGTTCGACTCGACACGCAAGCGAATGACGACGCAGCACCGCGACATAAAAGGCAGCCGCACAATTGTAAAGGGCGCGCCGGAGTATGTGTTGCCGCTGTGTTCGTTCGAGCTTACGGAAAACGGCATGTCGGCGCTGTCGTCGCACGGCAGGAATAAAATACTCGCCGACAACAAAAGCATGGCGTCCGAGGGACTGCGCGTGATTGCGGTGTGCTGCCGCAGCGACACGTCCGTTGCGCCGATAAACGAGAGAAATATGACGTTTATCGGTCTTATCGGCATCGAGGATCCGCCGAGGAAGGAAGCGGCGGCGGCTGTGCGCGTGTGCAGAAACGCGGGCATACGTCCCGTGATGATAACGGGCGACCACGCCGCGACGGCACTCGCGGCGGCGAAAAAGCTCGGTATCGCGCGTGACACGAGCGAGGTTATAACGGGCGGCGAACTCGATAAAATGTCGGACGACGAGCTTTCGGAGAGAGTTAAAACGTGTTCGGTTTTCGCGCGTGTAACGCCGTCGCACAAGGTGCGGCTCGTCAAGGCGTTTAAGGCAAACGGCGAGATTACGGCTATGACGGGCGACGGAGTGAACGACGCACCCGCGCTTAAAGCCGCCGACATAGGCTGCAGCATGGGCATAGCCGGTACGGACGTGGCAAAGTCCGCGTCGGATATGGTGCTTACCGATGACAATTTCGCGACTATCGTTTACGCCGTCAAGGAGGGGCGGTGCATATTCGCAAACATTAAAAAAGCGGTCAAATTCCTGCTGTCGAGCAATATCGGCGAGATACTGACGGTGTTCGCCGGAATACTTTTCGGCTGGTCGTCGCCGCTCACGGCAATACAGCTTTTGTGGGTGAACCTCGTCACCGACTCCTTCCCCGCAATAGCGCTGGGACTTGACGCGCCGTCGGAGGACATCATGCAAAAACCACCGCGCAACCCGAAAAAGGGGCTGTTCGCAGACGGACTGTGGGCGTCGATAATATTCGAGGGACTTATGATAGGCGCGCTCGCGCTTTTGGCGTTCGTGACCGGCGCGAGGGTGTTCGGCTCACTCGTCACGGGCAGAACAATGGCGTTCGCGGTGCTGTCAATCTCGCAGCTCGTACACGCGTTCAATATGCGCAGCGACACATCGGTTATAAAGGCGGGAATATTCAAGAACCCGTTCCTTGTGCTTTCGTTCATCGTCGGGCTCGCGCTCGAGGCGGTTGTAATATCCGTTCCGTCGCTCGCGCCCGTGTTCGGAGCGGTGCCGCTAAATGCACTGCAATGGATAATTGTTGGCGTGCTGTCGGTTATGCCGCTCGTTATCGTCGAGGCGCAGAAATTCGTATCAGCCGCGTTTTCAAAAGAAAATTTTTAATTTTCCTCTTGCATGTTCGGGAAAAATGGTTTATAATAGAAGTGTGTCAAAGAGGACGCGAATGTTTTCGCGCCCTCTTTTTGTTTTTCAAGGCGCTTCGCGCGGCACAGAAAGGGCGGTTATATAAATGAATACGGTTTACGGTACGGATATTTCAAATTCTATGAAGGAATATCTGGAGGCTATTTACGAGCTTTCAAAATCAAACGAGAGCGTCAGAACTACAGATATTGCGCAGAGGCTCGGCATATCGAAGCCGAGCGTCAACAAGGCTGTCGGCGCGCTTAAGGCTAAGGGGTACGTCACGCACGTTCCCTACGGCGACGTCGTTCTCACCGACGAGGGCAGAGAGATTGCCGAGATGGGCGGTATGAAGAACAGCATGATCAAGCGGTTTTTGGTGTGCGTCCTGAACCTCACCGACGACGAGGCGGAAAGAGAGGTCTGCTCGATCGGTCATACCATGAGCTACGGTACGGTGGAGAAGATGCGGAGTTTTATGGGGGCGTAATGGGACGAAACACCTCATCCACCGGCTCCGCCGGTCCCCCCTTCCCCTCAAGGGGAAGGCTTACGATGTTAGCCGCCTGTTGTATGGCTCCCCTAATAGGGGAGCTGTCACACGCAGTGTGACTGAGGGGTTTATTCGCATCATTAATCCCAAACCCCTCCGTCGGCTTTGTCAGCTATTGCTGCGCAATAGCACGCGCCGACACCTCCCCTAATAGGGGAGGCTCACGCATCGCCAACGACAACACCCGTAGGGGCGACCCTTGCGGTCGCCCGACATATAGACATATATACATAAAAACGGGCGACCGCAAGGGTCGCCCCTACTTTTTGCAATTTTTTCTGTATAAAATAATCCCGTATTGATAGAAATTCATGATTTGCAACGAATAAATAAATGAGAAACGTTTCTTATACCGTTTGCGAGGGAGGTGGCACAATGACCGACGAGGAGATTACGGCGGGGATAATACGCCGTGACGAGCGCGCGCTCGACGCGCTTATCGATAAATACGGCGGGCTTATAAAATCAATCGTGTCGTACCATTTACACGAAAATTACCGCGGCGAGTGCATGAACGACATTCTTCTCGCGCTGTGGAAAAACATGAAAAGCTTTGCTCCCGAAAGGAACACGCTTAAAAACTGGATAGGCGCGGTGTGCAGATACAAGTGCATAGATTACAAACGCAAATATTACAATGAAAGCCCGGCACATCTTGACGAGCTTATTCCGTCGGACAAAACAGCCGACAGCGGCATAATGCGCGAGGAATTGGAAAACGAGATAAACGACCTTCTCTCCACCCTTCCCGAGCGCGACCGCGAAATTTTCCGCAGGCGGTACATTGACGGCGACACGGTAGCGGTTATATCGGGCGAGCTTCGCGTTAAGCCGTCGGCGGTGTACAACAGACTTTCGCGCGGAAGGCGGAAACTAAAACGAGAGCTTTCAAAGGAGTGATCACGATGAAAAACGAGTACGATTATCTGAACGATGTTCGGACGGATTTCTCGAAGTATGAAGCTATGGAATTGACGGATAAGGAGCGTAGAGAGATGAAAAAGGAATTTAAGAAAAATAAGGCGCGTTTCTCGTGGAGAAAGTGCGCGGCACTGGCGGCTTGCGCGGCGGCGATTGCAGTTGCGGCGCAGACCGGCTTTGCGCAGAATATGGTGGAGCGTATCATAAATATCGTGCAGACCGGTCACAACGACGTAGTACAGACGGATTACAGCGAAGCGGAGGAAACGCTTACGCATACGCTTAAGGGCAGCATTTTCGACAAGGACGGAAATGAGATAACGTCGCTTGACGGCATATCATACAAGGATTTGTACGACGCGAGCGGCAACCGGTACGATGAGGAAAGTCTTGCGAAACTGTTTGCGGACAAGGGGTTGGTGAATGAAGATGCGATGATTCGTGTCAGCGGTATGCCGAAAGAAAAAGGAGTTATTCCCGAAAGCGGCGACGGTGAGGAGGTGTTCACCTCGATTGAGGAATTAGGCTCGAAGCTCAGCTTCACGCTTAAAACGCCGGAGTATATGCCGGAGGGCTGGGACTTCCTCTACTGCTACGGTTTCACCGGCGACGACGGCGCTATGTCGGGCAATTACGCGGTGCTTGTGTACTTCGACGGCAATGAGGAATTTTACATTCACGAGCGCGTGATTAACGATGATACGCGTTATACCGCGTCAACCGTCGAGACCGTCACCGAAGGCATGGTAAACGGCTGCACGGCGGCGATTTCGGAGCATGACGTGATGTGGGAGCAGGACGGTGTTTCCGTCGACCTTGTAAGCGGCGAGAGCGATATAACCGGCGATGTGCTTCTAAAGGTCGCAAATTCGGTAAAATAAAATTTTTCGGTGCGTATGCCACACGGCATACGCGTTTTTTTGTGCCGCACTGTTGACACGCGCGCGCATTTATCGTATAATACAGCCGAAAGGAACAGGGTGCGTTATATGAAGAAGAAATTAAGTCTTTCCGACCATTTTACATATTATAAGCTCATACGGTTCGTGATGCCGTCAATTATCATGATGATTTTCACTTCTGTGTACGGCATCGTGGACGGTCTTTTTGTGTCGAATTTTGTGGGTAAAACGTCGTTCGCGGCGGTCAACCTCATATTCCCCGCGCTCAACATTATAGGCGCGGTCGGCTTTATGCTCGGCAGCGGCGGCACGGCGTTTGTCGGCAAAACGCTCGGCGAGGGTAAGCGTGACATGGCGAACCGCTATTTTTCGATGCTCATTTTTGCGGGCGCGATTATCGGCGCGGTACTGGCGGCTGTAGGGTTTGTGCTGCTTCCGGCTGTCGCGACGGCTCTCGGCGCGGGCGACAGTATGCAGACCGACTGCGTTGTGTACGGCAGGATAATCCTCGCCGCAATGCCGTTCTTTATTTTGCAGAATATGTTCCAGAGCTTCTTTATCGCGGCTGAAAAGCCAAAGCTCGGACTGCTCGTAACGGTCGCGGCGGGCGTTACGAACATGGCGCTCGACGCGCTTTTTGTCGCGGTATTCGGTTGGGGCGTGTCGGGCGCGGCGCTCGCAACCGGTATAAGTCAGTTTGTCGGCGCGGCAATTCCGCTCGCGTACTTTTTCGGTAAAAACAGCAGCCTTTTGCGTATCACAAAAACAAAGCTATACACAAAGGTGCTTTTAAAATCGTGCGCGAACGGTTCTTCGGAAATGGTGACGAACCTTGCCGCGTCGTTTATGAACATGCTGATAAACTGGCAGCTTATGCGGCTTGCCGGTGAAAACGGCGTCGCGTCATACGGCGTTATCATGTACGCGAGCTTTATATTCTCGGCGATTTTCTACGGCTACGCGATAGGCAGCGCGCCCGTTATAAGCTACCATTTCGGCGCGGGCAATAAGGACGAATTGAAAAACCTTTTGAGGAAAAGCATGGTGATAACGACCGCTGTCGGAATTTTGATAACGGTGGCGGTGCTGCTGTTTTCCGCGCCGCTCTCGCGCATTTTCGTCGGCTACGACAAGGAGCTTTGCGATATGACCGTCCACGCGTTCAGGGTTTTCCTCATCGGCTACTTCTGCTCCGGCTTTACCGTGTTCGGCTCGGCGTTCTTTACCGCGCTCAACAACGGCATTGTGTCAGCCGTCATATCGTTTACGCGGACGCTCCTGTTTGAGGGCGGCACTATGCTTATCTTCCCCTTTATATGGGGACTTGACGGCGTGTGGTGGGCATTTGTCGCGTCCGACTCCGCGGCTATGATTATGACGCTCGCGTTCATATTCGCGAAAAGAAAAAAGTACGGATATATGTAAACATAAAAACAGGGACACTAAAGTTTTAGTGTCCCTGTTTTTTTATATTTCAGTATCATCTTCTATTTTAGTGTCCCCGTCAGATTTGGTCTCTTCGTCTGTTTTAGTGTCCCCGTCTGCTGTGTCGTCCGTAATGTTGTCGGTTTCCTCTGTGTCTGTTTCGGGTTCTTCGGTTATCTCCGGCGGGTTGACGGTGAAGTCGTACAGGCGCATTATCGTGGCAATCGACTGTTCGTTTGTGTACGTCGTTTTCGGTGAAAACATATTCGCTCCCACGCCCTGCATAATGCCGGTGTCGTGCATCAGCGCGACAGATTCCTTTGCCCATTCGCCCACTTCCTTATCGTCGGCGTAAGCGTATATTTTATTCTTGTCGGTCTTGCTGTTCTTGTTGTCCTTTTTGTCATCATCTTTTTCCGCCGCATCGAACAGGTACTCATATGTTCTGCCGAGAAGCACAGCCGCCTCCTGACGCGTTATCTCATTGTCGGGACGGAATGTGCCGTCGTCGTAACCCGATATAATTCCCGCGGTCGCGAGCTTTCGTATCGTTTTGCTCTCGGTATCGGTAAATTTAATATCGTCGTCAATGTCCTCCGGCATGCTGTCACACCGTTCAAGCATGCTCGACAGCACGTAGCAGAAGATTGTGCGCGTCATACCCTCGTCGTACGTGAGCTTATCCTTTAAATCGTACGGCGCGACGTCAATCTCGTATGCGCGGCTCACCTCATCTATCGCCCATTTCGACGGTTCATCCTCGTTATACGTTATTTCGGGGAGCGGCAGGCGGTAATTGTACTCCTCCCAGTTCGTGCCGTCCTGCGTGCGGAAGCGTCTGCCGTCCGCGTCCTCACGGTAGTACCAGCCGTCATAGGTTAAGGCAAGACGCGTTATAAAGTCGGGCGTGTAGCGTCCGATTATGCTGTAGTCCTCGTCAAGCATATACATATCCTTGAGCTTCGCCCAGTGGTCGTAGTAATAATACGGTATGCCGTCCCAGTCGATATAGCGGAGCATATAACCCCACGGCGCGGGCGTAATTTCGAAATTATCCGCTCCGCCGTCAACTATCGCCTTAACATCGTCGGGAAGCTCGTCGTACACGGTATCGGCTGTCACTCCGTACGTTATAACGCCTTCCTCTATGCCGTTGTCCTCGTTTATATAGTCCTCGTACGTCTTGTCAACGTGCGGCTCATAGCTTATCATAAACGAGTTTTTAAGTCCGCCGACATAGTTTATCGGCAGCACGACGTTAATCGAAAATTCCTTCTCGCTCTTTGCCGGTATGCGGACGCTCGCGAGAACGTCCTTCACGTCGCCGCCCCATTCGCCCTTTACGTAGCCGCTGTGCTTACCGTCTTCGTCCTCGACGTACACGACGATATTCGCCGCCGTCTGTGACACATACTCAAAATACCTGTCCTTCGGCATTTTATTTGTCACTTTTATATTATAGCTCTCGGTCACACAGTAGTTGCCCATCGAGCAGGCGTAGCCCTGATTTGAGCGGTATGGCGACAGCTCATAGTTGGGATAGTAGTCCTCCTCCCTTTCAAACCACGTCACCGCGCCTTCGTAGTGCGTCGTGTCGCTGTGGAACGGATCCCACACCCAGACGTTGTCGCGCTTATCCTTCTTAACCTTTGAGCCGTAGTAATCGAGCTTCGAGTCATCCTCGTAGCGGAAAGTCAGAAGGTCGGACTCAGCCGAAATTTTCTTCGACCATATATCGTCCTGCGGATTTAAATGCGTACACCACGCGTCCGTCACAAAGCCGTCCTTCTCGTACTGGTTAAAGACCTTATTTTCGATGAGGTCGCCGTCTTGGTACGTGTTGTCAATCGTGTATTCGAGGTTTGCGTTCACCTTCGGGAGCGTGTCGGCTATGCCCTTCTGCGTGCGCGTGTAGGAGTATTTGCCGTACGCCGCGTCGGGGTCAAAATCCGTTCTGTCGCCGAGCGTGCCGTTTGACTTAAACGCGGCGACGTTAAAGGAAATGTCGCCTTCCTCGACCTCGATTTCACCCATAATCTCAACGGGCTTGCGGTACGGCACGACGCTGTAATTTTTAATGTAATCGCTCAGCCACACCGTTTCGCCTTTTTTTATCTCGACCGTCACAGGCTCGTATTCTTCGGCAGTATACAGCCACGAGCCGTTGCGCTCGCAGAGGTTCACACCGAGGAACGAGGCAAGCGCGTTAAGGCAGCCGACCTTGTGCATCTCCTTAGCCCACGTGCCGTCACCGTAGATGTAGCTTCTCGTTTGCGGCGTTTCAAAAAACACCTTGTTTACCGTTATAACGCTGTCCTCCGACGCGGTCATTTCCACGTCAAGCTCAATGTCGTAGCCCGCACCGTAGCCATCGTCGGTGTCGGTGCAGTTTATGTGGCACATAAGGAAGTCGTACACGTCTGGCGTGAGATGCGCGTTGTTCATGATATACGTCGGCTCACAGTCGGGGGCGTTCATGAGGTCTTTGTTCGCGAGTCCTTCGGGATTGTTGCAGTATATCCACTTGCCGCCGCCCTCAGGCTCGAATTTTATGTCAGCCGCGAACGCCGTCACACCGAAAACCGTTATTATTGCCGAAATTAAAATTATGCCTATCCTTTTCACAGCGTCACTCCTCGTCTCCGTACATTTCGCCCGCCATCATCATTTCTATCATGTCCCATACGGTTATTTTTCCCTCGTCGTCCTTCGTCGAGAACGGAACGAGTATATCGTCCTCGCCCATTTCAAGCGTTTCCCATATTAGCTCGAAATTCGGCTCTATCTCGCTCTTTTTGAGCTTATCGACCTTTGTCGCGACGACGATAAGACGCTCGTGATAATGGCGTATCCACTCCGCCATCTGCATATCGTCCTTCGTGGGCTTGTGGCGGCTGTCTACGAGCAGTATTGTCTGCACAAGCTCCTTACGGTTCGCGAGGTAGCTCTCCATCATCTCTCCCCACTTCTCGGTTTCCGCCTTGCTGCGCTGCGCGTAGCCGTAACCTGGGAGGTCTACGAGGTAGATAGTATCGTCCACGTTGTAGAAGTTTATCGTTATCGTCTTGCCCGGCGTACCCGATACGCGGGCAAGTGATTTGCGGTTAAGTATTTTGTTTATGAGCGACGATTTTCCGACGTTCGAGCGTCCGGCGAACGCGAACTCCATACGTCCGTCCTTCGGGTACTGCTCCGGCTTTACAGCCGATGCTGCGAAATCTGCGTTTTGTATGTTCATATTCCCTCTCCTTACTTTACGTCTACCTTCTCGCCCGCCATAATTTTATTCATGGTCCGCGCCGCGCACATCTTGCCGCACATCGAGCAGGTGTGCTGTTCCTCGGGCGGCAGCTCGTTATAATAGCGCATCGGCTTTTCGGGATCTATCGCGTATTTGAACATTTCGTCCCAGCAGACGCGTCTGCGCGCGTCGCTCATTTTGTCGTCTATCTCGCGCGCTCCGGGTATGCCCTTCGCGATGTCGCCCGCGTGTGCCGCTATCTTTGACGCTATTATTCCCTCGCGCACGTCGTCGGCGTTCGGTAAGCGCAGATGCTCCGCCGGTGTTACATAGCAGAGGAAGTCCGCTCCGTTTGCAGCCGCGACCGCTCCGCCTATCGCGGACGTGATATGATCATATCCCGGCGCGATGTCCGTTACAAGCGGGCCGAGTACGTAAAACGGCGCGTTATGGCAGAGCCGCTTTTCGAGTTTCATATTCGCGGCGATCTCGTCGATCGCCATATGACCGGGGCCCTCGACCATTACCTGCACGTTCTTTTCCCACGCGCGTTTTGTGAGGATTCCAAGCTCCACAAGCTCCGTGACCTGCGACGCGTCGGTCGAGTCGTGAGTGGAGCCGGGGCGGCACGCGTCGCCGAGGCTTATCGTTACGTCGTACTTCGCGAGTATATCTAAAACCTTATCATAATACTCATAAAACGGGTTTTCGTTTCCGGTCATTTCCATCCATGCGTAGATAAGCGAGCCGCCGCGCGATACGATATTCGTTATTCTCTTTGTTTCCTTGAAAATTGAAGCGGTGCGGCGGTTTATGCCGGCGTGGATAGTCATGAAGTCAACGCCGTCCTTTGCGTGAGCCTCAATTACGTCGAGAAACTCGTCGGCGGTGATTTCCGCAAGCTCCTTATCGAGATAACCGACAGCGTCGTACATAGGCACCGTGCCTATCATAGCGGGGCATGTGTCGACAAGACGGCGGCGGAACTCGTGCGTTTTGCCGAAGCAGCTCAGATCCATGATCGCCTCGGCTTTCATATCGACAGCCATCTGCACCTTTTCCATTTCAACGCTGTAATCCGTGCAGTCCTTGGAAATTCCGAGGTTTACGTTGATTTTTGTTTTCATTCCCTCGCCGACAGCTTCGGGACTTAACGCCTTGTGATTTATGTTCGCGGGAATGACGACCGTTCCGCGCGCTATTCTTTCGCGCAGAATTTCTACGTCAATATCCTCCTTCGCGCATACAATCTCCATTTCCGGCGTTATTATGCCCTTTTTCGCCGCGTCCATTTGTGTTGTGTAATCCATAATTTCAATCCTTTCCGAAAAGTAAAACGCGTCTCCGTCGGGGAAACGCGTCATAGCCTTATTTATCCCGTGACGGCATTGTCCGTCGGACGGTTCAGCGGGTCGAAGCGTACCTTCCTCTCAGCCGTAAGGCTCCCCTAAATTTTTATATTATAAGTATACAGTAATTTCACCGTTGTGTCAAGCGTTAAAACCACTTCATGTTTCCGAACACGCCGCGCGCGACCTGTCGTCCGACCTCGCGTCCGATTTGTCCGAGCGCCGTTGACGCGACCTTGTTTACCATTGAAAATTTCTTTTTTAGCTCACGCTCCATACGGTCGTACTCGCGCTCTTCCTCGTGTTTTTTGCGCGCTTCCTCTTTCTCCTGCGCGATGCGCTCCTTTTCGGCTTCCTTTGCCTGCTTGATGCGTTCCTCCTCGGCTTTGGCTTCCTCCGCAGCCTTTTCCTTTTCCTCGCGCGCTTCTTCAAGCTCCTCGTAAGCGGAGCGGTTGTCTACCGCGTCCTTGTATTTGAGGTAAAATTCCGAACCGTTCACTATGTTATTGCGTATATCGTCGCCGCACGGTCCCATAAAGCTTTGCGGCGGAAGTATGAACGCGCGCTGAACGATTGACGGCGCGCCGTCGTCGTCGAGGAACGATACGAGCGCCTCACCCGTGCCGAGTACGGAAATTGCTTCCTCGGTGTCGAACGCGGGATTTGGTCTGAACGTCTGCGCCGCGACCTTTACAGCCTTCTGCTCCGCAGGCGTGAACGCGCGCAGAGCGTGCTGTATTCTGTTTCCGAGCTGCGCAAGAATTGTTTCGGGTATGTCGGCGGGGCTTTGCGTTATGAAATATATTCCCACGCCTTTCGAGCGGATAAGACGTATAACCTGCTCAATCTTTTCCACAAGAGCCTTCGGCGCGTCGTTAAACAGCATATGCGCCTCATCGAAGAAAAATACCATTCTCGGCTTGTCGAGGTCGCCGACCTCGGGCAGCATTTCGTAAAGGTCGGTAAGCAGCCACAGGAGGAACGTTGAGTACAAAAGCGGCTGATTTGCAAGCTTTACGCAGTCAAGCACGTTTATAATGCCCGCGCTTTGCGCGTTCGTACGTATCCAGTCGCGTATGTCAAGCTCCGGCTCACCGAAGAAAATGTCGCCGCCCGCGTTTTCGAGTGACAAAAGCGAGCGCAGTATCGCGCCGACGCTCTGCGCCGAAACGTTGCCGTACTTAGCCTGTATCTCCTTCGCATTGTCCGAAACGTACATGAGCATGGAGCGAAGGTCTTTAATGTCTATGAGCAGAAGCTGTTCCTCGTCGGCTACGCGGAACGCTATTTCGAGAACGCCCTCCTGCGTCGGGTTAAGTCCCAGAAGGCGCGAAATGAGCGTAGGGCCCATATGTGAAACGGTCGTTCTTACGGGTATGCCCTTTTCGCCGTAAACGTCCCAGAATACGGTCGGGTAGTCCCTGTACGGAAATTCCTCCGTGACCTTGCATTTTTCGAGCTGATCCGTTACGTGGTGGTTTTCCTCACCCGCTTTCGCGATGCCGCAAACGTCGCCCTTTATGTCGACCATGAAAATCGGCACTCCTGCGGTACTGAGCGTTTCAGCCATAACCTTTAAGCTTATCGTTTTACCTGTGCCTGTTGCTCCGGCGATAAGTCCGTGCCTGTTCGCCATGGCGGGGTTGAGCATAATGGGCGTTTCACCTGTCGCAATCCATAATTGACCATCCTTTGTATACATTGAATATCCCTCCGTTCATGTCCCCAAAGCTATATATAAGAATTATATAATAAATTCACGGATTTTGCAATACGAGCGGGAAAATAATTGGAAATTTGGGAAATAAACGTAGGGGCGACACTTGCGGTCGCCCGACATGTATACATAAAAACGGGCGACCGCAAGGGTCGCCCCTACGGTTCGTGTTATAAATTATATTAACGGGCTGTCGAGGGCGCCAGCCCCTACGACGCACATCGTGAGCCTCTCCTTTGCTACGGCGTTTGTTCGCAAGCGAACACGCCTACAATACGCTATGCGTGTTGTTCACTTGAGGAGAGGTGGCATCGCGAAGCGATGACGGAGAGGTGGCAATACGCATTTTTAGAAACCACCTCTCAGTCGGCTCCGCCGACAGCTCCCCTCAAGGGGAGCCTCACAAGCAGGCAAACATATGATTCATCGGGCCGCGGCCGGCGCCGAGGTCGAGGCCGTAGGCGAGGGCGGCGGAGATGTAGTCCTTCGCGCGCTGTACCGCTTCCGTGAGCGCGCAGCCCTTCGCAAGATTTGACGCTATCGCCGACGAGAGCGTACAGCCCGTGCCGTGGGTGTTGGGATTATCTATTCTCTCGCCGTGAAACCACGTGAAAACGCCGTTTTCGCATAAAAGGTCGCTCGCGTCGTGTACACTGTGACCGCCCTTTACGAGTACCGCGCAGCCGCAGCGCGTACTGATTTCCGCACCCGCCTTTTCCATGTCGGCGGCGGACGTTATTTCCATGCCGCAAAGCGCTTCGGCTTCGGGTATGTTCGGCATTATGAGCGCTGCGCGCGGAAACAGTTTTTCGCGCAGTACCGAGATCGCGGCGGTATCGGTAAGGGTTGAGCCGCTCGTCGCAACCATTACGGGGTCTATTACTATGTTTTTCGCGCCGTAAAACGTCAGCCGCTCGGCGATAGCCTCCGCCAGCGGCGCGGTCGGTACCATTCCGATTTTTACCGCGTCGGGGTAGATGTCCTCGAATACCGCGTCAAGCTGCATTTTGAGAAATTCGGGCGTTACCTCGTATATGCCGCGCACGCCCGTTGTGTTCTGGGCGGTGAGTGCCGTTATCGCGCTCATCGCGTACACGCCGTGCGCACTCATCGTTTTTATATCCGCCTGTATTCCCGCACCGCCGCTGCTGTCGCTTCCGGCTATCGTAAGCGCTGTTTTCATATTAAACCCTCCGTTTTGCCGTTTATAAGCGCGTCCGCGGCGCGTAAAAGCTCACGTGCCGCGTTTTGCACGTTGTCCGCCTTCATAACTGCCGACACGACGCACACGCCCTTTATACCCACGCCTTCGAGAACGCCGAGATTGTCCTTCGTGAGTCCGCCTATCGCGTTTACGGGGATAGGCACGGCGCGGCATATCGCGTCGATCGTTTCAACCGGCGTTATGCGCGTCACGACATGCGTTGTCGTCGGGTAAACCGCGCCCGAACCGAGGTAGTCCGCGCCCATGCGGTACGCGGTTTCGGCTTGCTCGACCGTTTTCGCGGTCGCGCCGATTATAAACTTGTCGCCCGCGATTTTACGTGCGGCGTCCACCGGCAGGTCGCTCTGTCCGAGATGTACGCCCTCGCAGTCCGCCGCGAGCGCAATGTCAAGCCTGTCGTCTATTATGAGCGGCACGCTGTATTTTGACGTTATATCGTGAACCTTTTTCGCTAGACGGTAATATTCGAGTCCGCTTCGGTTCTTTTCGCGAAGCTGCATAAGCGTTGCGCCACCTTTAAGAGCTTCCTCGACGCGGCGAAAAAATTCGTCCTCGGTGAAGCTTTCGCTGTCGGTTATGACGTACAAAAGCGGATTAAATTTTTCCATATGCAGCCTCCTCGATATTCAAACGCTCTTTTATGCGCGCCGCGCCGAGCGTCGTGAGATTGTCAATCAGATTTACCATGAACGTGCCGCCGCCCTTATCGGTTTCGGACAGTTCGCCGCTTATTCCGAGCAGCGCGCACGATGATGCGGCAGCTTCAAAACCGCCCGTCACCGATGTGCAGCATGACGCGAGCGCGCCCAAAATGCAGCCGGTACCCGTCACGCGTGAAAGCTGCGGCGTGCCGTTGTGAGCGTAAATAACGCGTCCTAAACCGCATATTATATCGGTTTTACCGCTCGCGAGCACGACCGTGTTAAATTTATCGGCTAAGTCCGCGGCAACCTCCGTGACACTCTCAATGGTCAGCGAGCCGTCCGCGTCAACGCCCGCGCTCGTGTAGCCAATTTGTGACATGGCTGTTATTTCGGAATAGTTGCCCTTTATAATCGTCGGGACGTTCGTTTTAATAAGCTCCGACGCGTAATCACGCCTTAATTCCGAACAGGCAACGCCCACAAGGTCGAGCGTTACGGGAATATTTTTTTCTTTCGCGGTTTTTATAGAAATCATCATCGACTCCATACGCGCGTCGGTGATGTTGCCGAGATTGAGGTACAGCGCGTCGGCTGTTTCCGTAATCTCACGTACCTCGCGCGGATGCTCCGCCATTATCGGTCTTGCGCCGACTGCGAGCAGTGCGTTGGCGCATTGGTTTATGGATATTGGGTTTGTTATGGAGTGGATAAGGGGTGATTTTTCCCTTATCCGCTCCGTTATGCCGTATATTTCGTCAGACTTCATTCGTTTTTCTCCCGAGTACCTTTACCGCCGTGTACACGAGCGCGGCGAGTATGAACGCGCCGAGTATGCCGTATGTTATGTAAGGCATGGCGGTGAAATTTATTTTGAACAAATCCTTTGCCAAATTTATAACAACAAATAATATAACTCCTATCGCGGCTATGGAAACGGCGTTGCCTATTACGCTGCCCTTATACTCGTAAACGGGCGAACCAAGCGCGTTCTGGAAACGCGTGAGCGCGCCTGCCGACGACAGCTTCTTCAAAAACGCAAACGCTATGCTTCCGCCTATGAGCGTTCCGCATATGAACGACGGCACGTAGAAGAATATTGTAAGTCCTTCCTTGCCCCACAGAAGCGACATTACGGGGTACGACACGATAGCGCCGATGATGCCCGTTCCTATTACCTCGCCGAGTACCGCCAGCAGGAGGTTACCCTTGGACATTCTGTAGAAAATTCCCGACAAAAACGCTCCGAATATTGCGCCTGTAAGCGCTATCGGCGGTATGCCCATGAACGCCATACGCAGAATGCCTATCATTGTCGCGCACGCGAGCGAGTAGTAGGGTCCCAAAAGCACCGAACAGACGATGTTTATAAAGTGCGCCATCGGGCACATTCCCTCAACGCGCAGTATCGGCGATATTACAACGCCGAGCGCGACGAGCATCGCGAGTACCGTCATTTTCAAAAGTTTCTTATTTGTTTTCATTTTTAATTCCTCATTTCGTAAATAAAATTACGAAAGAAGTCAATCTTTCGCACGGTCGGAGTTCAATTACTCCCTCTCACCTCGAAACACGAGTTCCCATCGCAAAAAATACGAGCGTCGGGCGCTCCCCCGCCGCCCGGTATAACCTCCCTTCACGATTTGATTAAAGTAAAAGCGGATAACCCGATAGGATTATCCGCGAAAAATCAACGTATGACTTCCTGCGCCGGCATTATCCGTATCAGGTTCGAGGGTCGAAGCCGACAGCTTCCTCTCAGCCGATTTCGTCGGCTCCCCTGTTTTTACCGTTATATTATACACCCTGTACGCCGGTATTGCAAGAAAAATTTTTATCTTAACGCGTTATCGAGTACCGCGTCCATGTTGTTTACGGGTATGAAATGCAGCTTATCTCGTACCTCGTCGGGCACGTCGTCAATGTCCGGCTTGTTTTCTTCGGGTATGATTATGTCCTTTATACCAGCCCTGTACGCCGCGAGCGACTTTTCCTTAAGTCCTCCTATCGGCAGCACGCGTCCGCGCAGCGTTATTTCGCCTGTCAT
This sequence comes from uncultured Clostridia bacterium, assembly GCA_947626045.1. Classification (GTDB taxonomy): domain Bacteria; phylum Bacillota; class Clostridia; order UBA1381; family UBA1381; genus Hominilimicola. The sequence continues at coordinate 30,579 of CANQQS010000013.1, forward strand.
CGCTATGTCGTTCCTTACGGGGTTTTTTGTGAGCGCGCTCACAACGGCTGTCGCCATGGTTATGCCGGCTGAAGGCCCGTCCTTCGGCACAGCGCCTTCGGGGACGTGAATATGTATGTCGTACTTCTTGTGGAAGTCGGACGGCACTTTAAGCTCCTCCGCGTTCGCGCGTATGTAGCTTATCGCCGCAATGGCGCTTTCCTTCATCACGTCGCCGAGCTTACCCGTAAGCTCCACCTTGCCGCTGCCGGGCATTACGTTTACCTCTATCGACAGCGTATCGCCGCCCACCGACGTCCACGC